>JBAUHD010000465.1:0-17715 GCA_049680085.1 Acidobacteriaceae bacterium | reverse complement strand
TGGAACAAGCGCTCGTGCCGGGTGTCGCTGCCGCTGTTTCCGGGCTATGTGTTTGTGCGGACGGGGGCGCAGGAACGGTATCGTCCGCTGCAGGTTCCAGGAGTGCTGCACTATGCGGGGATGGGTGCGGGGATGGCTCCGAGCGCGATTGCGGACGAGGAAATTGAGGCGCTGCGCAGAATTCTGATCAGCGGCAAGGAAGTGGGTCCGCATCCGTACCTGACGGCCGGTGCGCCGGTGCGCATTGCCGCCGGGCCGCTGGCCGGGCTGTGCGGCATCATCCAACGCACCAAGTCCGGCAATCGCTTCATCCTCTCGGTGAAAACCATTCAACAATCCATCGCTGTCGAACTCGACGGATTTCAGATCGTACCCGCGCTCAGCGATCCAAACCTGGAACTTGCGATGGCTTCATAGCGATCCGGTTCGCTCTGTTTTCATAAACGCCGGCAGCGACCTACCTATCCGACGATATCGTAGCGATAGTAAGAACGATAAGCCAACAGCAAACTTGCACATCGACACAGCCTGATGTTTCAGACTTTCTATCAACTTCGAGAGCAGCCATTCGGGGTCAATCCCGATCCGCGGTTTCTATTTTTGAGTAGAACGCATCGGGAGGCATTCTCTTCCCTCCTGTACAGAATTCGGATGGACTCCGGCTTTCTGGCAATGATTGGGGAGCCAGGAATGGGAAAGACCACGTTGCTCTTCCATCTGTTGCATAAGTTGCAAGGGACGGCGAAGACGGCCTTTATATTTCAGACACAATGTACTTCCCATGAACTACTGCGCCAATTGCTGTCGGAATTCGAATGCGATACCAGCATCACGGATCCGGTGCGAATATCCCGGGAACTAAAGTCGATTCTGCTGGCGGAGGCCAACGCTGGGCGGCGATGTGTCCTGATTATTGATGAAGCACAAAATCTTGGTCCAGAGGTCCTTGAGACTATCCGGCTGCTGTCCAACTTTGAGACGCCACGCAGGAAGCTTCTTAACATTATCTTGTCGGGGCAGGCCGAGTTAGGAGAAATGCTTGACTCCTCCGATCTGCGACAACTGCGTCAAAGGCTGTCCTGCATCGCACACCTGCAAAGGTTCACGCCAGGGGAAACCGCGCTTTACATAGCCCATCGTTTGACGACCGCTGGATATCCGGGCAAAGTATCCGCGCTGTTCAGCCTGCATGCGCTTACAAGAATTGCCCAACTCAGCGAAGGCATCCCGCGTGTTGTCAATAACATTTGCTTTAATGCGCTTTCTCTGGGATACGCCCTGGAGGTTAGCCAGATAGATTCGGAGATCATTGAGGAAGTCGCCGGAGATCTCGGACTTTCAGGCCGGCGCCGGCCGGTCTCCTCCGAGGCGGCGCACTCCGTGGTGGTTTCGGCCTCTGGGCAATTTTCAGGTGAAGCCATTGTTCGTTGCAAACAAGAAGTCAGTGATGCACTCTCGACGGTTCCTGAACCGTGCGCTCAGAAGGAGCTTGAGCTGCCGCCGGCGCCCGGCGCGGAGATGCCGGCGGAGGCGCTTGATGCCAATGTCAAAGAGCTGCCCGTGAATAGCGGAGAAAGATTCGCGGCGGCCCTCAACACAGTATCCAAATGGCCCGAAGAAATCTCCCGGAGGCTCTCCAATATCAGGCGTAATGCAGCAACCGAAAATATCAGGCGCAATGCAGCGACCGAATCTGAATTGACTGTACGCCCAAGGGCGGGAACAGCGATTCACGCGATGAATTCTGCAACGAGCCCGCGGGATGCGAGTACGGACGAGACGCGGAAGCGAAACCAAAACCAAACCAAACTTTTTGTGACGGGAGGTTCCGCCTGCCTTCTCGCATTGTGCATAACGCCTGCCATTCACTTTTTTCCGCAAGTCTCTGCTCGTGCCGCCTCAAGCACCTCAATATCAAGCGTCAGCGCGCGTGCGTATGAAGATCACGCGCCAACCATTCCAAGTCATGCCATAGACCGGACGACCACAAAGGCGAGCGCGCGAGATACCTCAAACCCGCTATCGAAAGACGCGGCGGAGTCCACAGCGAACCGGCGGCCTGAAATTGCAAATCAACCTTGGCGCGCTCGCCAGGATAAGAAAATGCTGGTCGATCTCGCACTTGCATCGTTTGCACCTGAACCCTTGATAACGCTCGCGCCGTTGCGCCCAATGCCGGTATCTGCGCGCTCCGTATTCGGAGATAAGGCGGATTCCTACTCAACTGTACGATCTACTTCGCCCATTCTTTCCGCAGTTAAGCAGCAAACCCAACCGCTGATGTATGTGCCTCCGCACGCGATATGGCAACCTGCTCCCCAGTATCCGAGCACCGTGAGGCGCCGAAATCGACGGATAGACGATGTTCAGCTCCTTCTCTCCATTGCCAGCAACGGAGAGGTGGACAAAGTAAGCGTCCTAAGTGGGAATGGATACTTAGCAGCGGCAGCTATGGAAGCAGTGAAGACCTGGAGGTATTCACCTGCTGTGTCGAATGGTAGTCCTGTGGAGTCGCAAGTTTACATCACCGTCCAATTTCGGCCGCGTTAGCGCGCGACTCGCGGCATAGGGAACAAAATGAGTAGAGACTTTGAGCTTCTCCAACGGCTTGAGCGAGAATGGGGCGCACCCAGTAGTTTCCCCGAATCCAACGGCCCTGCCGCTTCTGCTGGAAAGCAGGGCGGGATACTCGACATTGCTCGCGCCCCCGCTTCCAACGTGGCGCATCCCGGGGCGGATATTACGGTTAGTGTCCGGGGGGAACTCACAAAACTAGTTTTTGGCACTTTTCTCGCCAGCCCAGCCAGGAAAGTGGTCATGTTTACCGGGGTCGAAGCCGGAGAATATGCGAAATGGGCGGCGGCATGCGCTGCCGACATTCTTGCTGATGTCAGCCGAGCGCCGGTATGCCTGCTTGACGCTGATCTAAACGCACCCACGGTGCATAGGCTCTATTCGTTGCCAAATTTCACAGGGCTCGCGGACATACTTGCGGGAACATGCACGATTGATCGCGCGGCTATTCGCACGGGAGAGAACCTGTGGGTCATTCCCGCTGGCGCGCATCCAGACAATCGGCCTACCGTGCTCGCGAAATTCCAGCAGGTCATCAGCGACGTGCTGGATCAATGCGAATACATAGTGATCGCTGCTCCCGACTTCGAGAGGTTTACCGAGATAAGCGCGATTGGCCAGGCGACGGAAGGCGCGGTACTCGTTCTCGACGCGGTGAAGACCCGGCGGGTCAGAGCACAGGAAGCCAAATCCGCCCTGGAAGTAGCAAAGGTCCGGGTTCTGGGTTCGGTTCTCAGCAATACAGCAAACTCTAAATCCGACTTCCCCTATTTGTGAGCGTAGCGTCGCTGAGCGCTAGAGATAAAACCATTATGCCTTGTACAACTCCCATCAGGTGTCACGTGTCTGCCGAGATAATTAGCTTTCCCAATATCTTCTACTTTCGAGAATTGCCGGATCTTTCCGCCAAGAATTGTGGCGAAAGGCTTGCGGACCTCACGCTTAAACGAATTGTCGATATCGTCCTCGCAACTGTGCTGCTGATTCTGGCCAGCCCTCTAATAGCATTGGCGATGCTGCTGATAAGAATTGAATCAAAGGGTCAAGCGATCTTCGCCCAGGAGCGGGTGGGGGCGAAATACCAGAAAAAAGACGGGCAGATCATATGGAAGGTATGCCTCTTTCGTTGTTATAAATTGCGCACGATGCGAAACGATTCAAACCCCGAAATTCACAGGGAATATCTGCTTCGGTTTCGCAATGGTCTCACGGACCTGGGCCCCAAGCGCGCCCCATACAAGCTGGATCGGGATCCTAGAATTACCCGCATCGGCCATTGGCTTCGCAGTGCAAGTCTAGACGAGTTGCCCCAATTGCTGAATGTTATCAAAGGCGATATGAGCCTTGTTGGGCCCAGGCCGGTACCGGTGTATGAAATAGAACTCTACGATGAGCCGCACTTTAACAGGTTGGCGGCACGGCCTGGAATCACCGGATTGTGGCAGGTATATGGGCGTTCTCGAGTGACCTTCGAAGAAATGATTGAAATGGATATCGAGTACGCCCGGCACTCGTGCTTATGGTGTGACCTTAAGCTACTTTTGCTTACGGTTGGCTCGGTAGTTTCTCGGAAAGGGGCTGCATGAATATGGAGTTCGAGATATTAAAGCGCCGTCGCAAGCAACCCATTGGGGTTGGAATCGTTGGGTGCGGATACTGGGGCATCAATTACGTGCGCGTTCTGAACGAAATACCGGAGGCCAGCGTGGTGGCGGTATGCGACAAGCGGCAGGAAAGGCTTGACGATATCGCCCGGCGGACGCCCGGCGTCCAACTGACCACTGATCTCGAGGCGTTGCTCGATAATGACCGCATCGACGCGGTGGTCATCTGCACCGAGGCCACATCGCATTTCAAAGTCGCAAGCCGATGCCTGCGTGCCGGTAAACATGTCCTGCTCGAAAAGCCGATCACGACACGAGTAGAGGATGCTTTGGAGCTAGGAAGGATGGCCGACGAGCGCTCACTCACCGTGATGGTCGGTCACACGTTTATCTATAACAACGGAATCTCGGCAATTGAATCCTACCTGGAGCAACGACAGGACCGCATCTACTACCTGCATGCCAGCCGCACGAATCTGGGTCCTATTCGCCGGGATGTAAACGCGATATGGGACTTGGCGACCCATGATATCGCCATATTTAACCACCTGCTCAAAAGCACACCAGAGTGGGTGTGTGCCGTCGGCGGGAAGGTGTTGGGAAACTCCAGGGTAGATGTGGGATTCATCTGCCTGGGATATGCCAACGGAGTTCTCGGTCATATTCATGTGAGCTGGGCTGACCCCAATAAATGCCGTGAGGTAGTGGTGGTGTGCAGCGAAAGGCGGCTGGTATTCAATGACCTGAACGCGGCAGAGCCGGTTCGTATATACGAAAAAGGTGTGAGCGCAGCAACAGAGGAGCCGCAGAGTTTTGGAGAGTACCAACTGAAGATACGGCAGGGCGCGATTGTTAGTCCGGCAATTGAACCGGGCGAGCCACTCAAGAACCAATGCAGACACTTTCTCGAGTGCATTCATACGGGGAGCAAAGTGAAGAGCGGCGTAGAAGAAGGAATCGGCGTGTTGATGACGTTGGAGGCAATCGAACGTTCGATGGAGCTTCAAGGTACGACGGTAAAGGTGGAGAGTCATGAATACTATGCGCAAGCTGTCTGAAGAACACAACATTCCGCTACTCGATCTCGCCGCACAATACTCATCGATTAAGCATGAGATTAATGAGGCAATGGCGCGCGTGATCGAGAAATCCGATTTTATTCTCGGAACAGAGGTGGAGCTGTTTGAATCCGAGTTTGGCGAGTACTGCGAAGTGAAACACTGCGTGGGTGTGGATTCGGGTCTTTCGGCCCTGGAACTGGTGCTTCGCGCGTGGGGAATAGGGCCAGGGGATGAGGTAATCACGGCCGCAAATACTTTTATTGCCACTGCGCTTGCTATTTCGAACACCGGAGCCACGCCGGTACTGGTGGATGTAGATCCGCAGACGAATAATATTGACCTTGATGCGATGCGAAGCGCGATTACGTCACATACAAGAGCAGTGGTGCCCGTCCATCTATATGGTGCGCCGGCGGAAATGGACGGGATTAACGCGATTGCGGCGCAGTATGACCTGGCCGTACTCGAAGATGCGTGCCAAGCACACGGCGCAAGGTATAAGGGCAGACGCACCGGGTCACTTGGACACGCCGCCGCTTTCAGCTTCTACCCCGGCAAAAATCTTGGTGCCTATGGCGATGGCGGGGCAATTGTAACTAATGATGCCGCTCTCGCCAGGCAATTGCGCGCAATGAGGAACTATGGCCAGCAAAGCAAATATGTTCACTGCACGAAGGGGTTCAACCGCCGGCTCGACACCCTTCAGGCAGCAGTTCTCCGGGTGAAGTTGCGGCACCTGGATCGTTGGAATGCAATGCGCGATCATCACGCACGAGACTATGGTGGTCTACTTTTTGGAGCATCCATCATGCTTCCGCACGTGCCCAGCCATATACGGTCCTCGTGGCACCTATATGTGGTTCGGTCGCCGTTCAGAAATGCCATCAAAAATCATCTTGAGAGCCACGGCATTTCCACGGGACTGCATTACCCCACGCCAATCCATTTGCAGACGGCATACGCCGATGCTGGGTATCGAAAGGGAGAGTTTCCAGTCACCGAACGGCTGGCGAACGAAATCTTGACATTGCCGATGTACCCGGAGCTTGATCAGTCTGCGCTGGAGCGTATCGCTGGAGCTGTGATGAGCTCGCAAGGGGTGAAGCGTGCGCCGATTGCGCTGGTTATGCCAAGTCAAGGAACTTCGGAAGCGATTCATGGTATCGGCTAGCAAAGTGAACGCGCGGCCCGCAGGGGCCGGCTACCGGCGCGGTCACGTGCCGCTCAGGATATTAAATGGCATCCTGGGAATGCCGTCGCTATTGATGGCGGGCATTGTGCGGGTTCTGTGCGAGCCGCTGACAAAGAGACTGCTTGTCGGTGCAGTGATTCTCGATATTCCCCTCCAGTGGGGAACTCATGTCGCCATGCGGCAGGGTACGGCGGCGATGCTTGGCGCGATGGACGGATTCGGCGTCTCGGTGACCACACTTGCTCTGATCGGACTGTACATAGGATGGTTATTTACTGAGCGTGCGGAGAGCCGTTCAATACGTATCGTGTGGAACTGGCCGATTGCGGCTTATACAGCAGCGGTAGTGCTGTCACTTTGTGTGTCTGCGCAACTTCAGCTCTCTCTATTTCAGGTCTACCTCATGGTGGAGATGCTTCTGCTGTATTTGTACTTTGCGGCGAACATCACATCGAGAGTGGAACTTGTCGCGATTGTGCGCCTTTTGTTGTTCGGGGGGAGTATTGAAGGTCTCTACGTGCTGATGTTGGCAGTGACGGGACACGAATTCGCGTTTGTGCGCACAATTGGGGTCAAATCAGTTATTTATCGTCCCGTCTTGCCTGGAGAGGTTACTCGTTATGGTGGCACCGTTGGCTCTCCCAACGATGCGGCTGCATACCTCGCTGTAGTCATTACCCTGGCGCTCGCCGCGCGTTATCTGATGTCCAGCCGGCGCCTCCGTCGTTTGGCGATACCGGTACTCATTGTTGCTGTGGGCGCGCTCGTATGTACGTATTCCCGGGGCGGATGGATCGAAGTGACTATTTCCGCAGCGATCCTGACTGCGGCTAGCTGGCTGAAAGGCGGCATTACGCCTCGGCGTGCATTCGCTCTCAGTGCGTTCCTTTGCATTATCCTCGCGGGACTTTATATTCCGAATCCTGTGTCGGATCGCTTCACCGGAAACGACAATGGTTCAGCATACTCCCGCATCCCGCTAATGCATTTAGCGGAAAACATCATAGCCGCTAACCCGGTGCTTGGCGTAGGAGCGAACAATTTTGCCGCGGTCATGGAGCATTACGAGGGGCCTGAATTTCGCCACGCGTGGATCTATACGGTGCACAACCAATTCCTTCTCGTATGGTCAGAAACGGGACTAATTGGTCTGATCGCCTATCTCTGGATATTTGGCGATCTCATACTCCGGGGCTGGCGTCTCTGGAAAACTCAGGATGCGCTGTTCGCGCCCTTGGGCTTGACCATTGTCGCCGCGCTTTGCGGGTTTATGTCGCACATGCTGGTTGACCAATTCTCAGGGCGCCCTCTTATTCAATTGATCTGGGTGTTTGCCGCTATGAGCGCCGCGTGTGAGCTAATCCAGCGGGATGAGGCGGCGGCGCAGTCATCATTTCGAATCAAAGTTCGCCGCGCTGAGGTCATAGCCGCGTGACGGTTCCGCAGGAGTCGTAGAGAGCATGACAGTTCAAAATCAAGAAGCGCGATCTATTCGCGCTGACGGAACGGAGATGCGCCGACACGCGTTTATCGCTCAATGGCGCGTCCATATCCTGCGACTGTGCGTTTTGTTCGTTGCGAGTTATGGACTCTTGTACTTCACTTATAAGTTTGCCAGGCCGTGGGCGGGAAGTAACGATTACTACGATAATTACTATTTCATGTACCTCTCGCCGTTGGACGTGAATGCGTCCCCGGCTCCCTATATCCTTCGTCAGGTCAGCGCAGTGCTCACGCACCTGGTGTTAATCGCGCATCTCTACATTCCGAACCGCGCTGCAGTTCTTGTCCCAGGGCGTGATCCCCGCGTGCTGTTTGCCGCCATGCTTACCAACTGGACATTTCTGCTCCTCGCGGCGTGGCTGGCGGGCCTGATTGCGGAAGAGGAACTGGGGCAGCGAAATGCAGTCGTGGCGCTGACCGCCGGGTTTCTATGTTTGCTTGCGTTTCAAACGCCATTCTTCGTCATTTCAGGGCTTACCGAAGGCGTGAGTTGGTTCCTGCTGGCCGCCGGATTTCTGGCATATCTTCGCAGGGCGAGTTGGTGGCTTTTGCTGGTGCTGATTGTGTCCATCGTGCAGCGGGAGAGCATTCTCATTGTTATGGGAGTTGTCGCGGCCTGCGATCTCATAATCGAGCGCGAAGACCGACGTTTCAAGATTCAGGCGCTGATAGGAGCGATTGTCTGCTTCGGAGTTTATTTCCTGATCCGAAGGCTCGCGCTGCATGGCAGCGAGCAACAGACGCACTTCACGGCAATGCTTGCTTCCCTCCGTCACCTCGCCCCGGCGAAGACCTTTGCCAGTCAAATGGTCCTGACCCAGAGCACCGCTATTCTGTGCTTTGGAGTGGCGTTTGTCGGACGCAGAGGTGCGCATCTCAGGCGCGTCTGGGTCCCTTGCTTATTGGCCGCGCTGGTTGCGATGGACGTTGTGGGGGTGGCCGCGGGCGTTGTAAGCAATCTTAGCCGCGTGCTTGCCATCCTCGTACCTGTTCTGGCGGGGTTCACGGCAGTAGGGCTCTGGCAGCAGCGGCATCGATTCGAGTGAGATCTTTATGCCCAGGGCATCACAACGTGGATGTGGGCAGGCGCACCATTGTTGCTATGCATAATTCAATTCAATATTTCGAGGATATATCCTTCGTAGTTATTGGAAAGAATGCGGAGCGGGATATTGCGCGCCTCCTGGCCTCCATCGTTGCGCGGACGCCGGCTCAGGTCACAAGCGAGATCATCTATGTCGATTCTGCTTCAACAGATCGTTCAGTCGAAATTGTCGCGCGATATCCAGCGACCATCGTGCAGCTGTCGGCGTCGCGACCGCTCTGTGCTTCGGCGGGGAGATATATGGGCTCGAAATACGCGACTGGGCGATATGTTGCATTCTTCGATAGCGATATGGAACTGCTGGATGGGTGGCTGGAGCAAGCACTCCGTGTGTTGGATGACAATCCAAAGATTGCGGTAGTGTCTGGTATTCAGATTGATGGCGACTTGCCTTTACCATCGGCAAAGCAGCAAACCGCGGATGCCGAGTCCGACGGTCACGTCAGGTTCAATGACGTTCAATTCGCCGGAAGCGCAGCGGTGTTTCGGCATGAGGTTCTGGATGCTGCAGGAACGTGGAACCCATACATTATCTCCGATGAAGAGCCGGAACTATGTTTACGCATTCGCCGAGCCGGCCATCGGATCGTCGAAGTAGCGTGCCCATCGGTACGCCACTTCGGGTATGCCGCGTTCACGATTTCAGCTCTATTGGACCGACGAAAGCGTCGACTATTCCTTGGCTATGGACAAGTTATTCGCTATCACTTGTTTTCCGGGTTTGTGTTGGCTTATCTCCGGGAGAGGGGATGGATGGTACTTCCTGCGCTTGCTGGGTGTGCGGCGATCGGCGCGGGGATCGTGTCGTGGGTATCTGGAGACATCTTGTGGGCCGCCGGTTTTGCGGGCGTAATGGTTGTTGCCTTTGTACTGGATGCCGTGCGGTGCCGGAGCCTCCATCGAGCGATGTGTCGCATGCTTCAGCGCGCGCTCATTCTTGAGGGAACAATCAGGGGGATGTTGCTTCGTCTTTATCCGCCGAACGAATACCCACACGACGCGCGCGTATCGGCTGTCTGCGATCGAAGGCCCGGCGAGAAGGTAATGACGGTCTAGCGATGAGCGAGTTGCGATAGTGCGTGATGCAGCGGCAAGCCAGAAGAATCTTATGAACGTGTTGATGCTTATCGAAAATTGTTCGTATCCCCGCGATGTCAGGGTTCGCAGAGAAGCGGAGACACTCTTCCGTGCGGGTATGAGGGTATCCGTAATATGTCCGGCTCTGAAGGGTCAGTCGAGGCAGGAGATTGTGAACGGCGTAAGAGTGTACCGCTATGCGGCGCCGCGGGAGGGTAGGGGAAAGGTCGCCTACCTCTGGGAATATGGATATTCAATGCTGGCCGCATTATGTCTCGCGATACGGATAGCAACGACCGAGGGCATAGATGTAATTCATGCCGCGAATCCTCCGGATGTATTTGTATTTATCGCGATGCTGTTCAAGCCATTTGGCGTGAAATATGTGTACGACCAACATGATCTTGTACCCGAGATGTACCGCGCGCGGTATTCGGGAGCGCGTAAGTCGATGGTTGCCAGGGTTCTGTCGTTCTGTGAGAGGTGCTCCTACAGACATGCTGACCATGTTGTGGTCGCAAATTCCTCGTACCGGGAAATTGCGATGTTGCGCGGAAATGTTCCATCCAAGCGCATCACGATTGTGAGAAATGGGCCGGACGCGGCACAGTTGGGAAGTCGCGCAGAAGCACTGGCTGGATTGTGCGAGCCTGGCACTACATTGATTGCATACCTCGGCCTAATGGGGGTTCAAGACGGCGTCGTTCATCTAATTCGCGCTCTCAATCACCTGGTGTGCGACCTTGGCAGGAAGGATGTTCGCTGTCTGCTGTTGGGGAGCGGGGAGGAGGAGCAAAACCTTGCCCGCCTGACGCGCGCACTGGGGCTTGAACCCTATGTTCGGTTTATGGGTTTTGTTCCCGATCCTGAGTATCTTCCGTACTTACTCGCGGCAGATATCTGTGTGGATCCGGACCCGTCCTCGGAATATAACGACCGCTCGACGATGATCAAGATTATGGATTACATGACGGCGTCGAAGCCGATTGTGGCTTTTGATTTGGCGGAGACTCGGCGTTCCGCCGGAAAAGCTGCGCTGTATGTGGAACCTAATGATGAACTTGAGTTTGCGAAGGCGCTCGCATATCTAATGGAGCACCCGGAACAGCGGGCCGAAATGGGGGCCATTGGACGCAGCAGGGTGGAAAGGGATCTTTCGTGGTCTATATCGGCGGAATGCCTGCTCCGTGCCTATGGTGCTCTTGCTCCAGTGTCGAAGGGCATTCCCGAGAGAAAAGCGATGTCAAGCGCTGGGTTGGCGAGTCCGAGCATGACTGCGCCTGGAAACGAAATCAAGCTAAAGAAAGTGAGGCAATAGGGTGAGTTCAAAGGCAACTGTGGAAAAAGATTTGTCGTGGCTGCCGTTAAAACCTTCGCAGGAATTGCAGGTACTGAGGCATAGACAATCTCGGGGTTATATCCATCCTACGGCGCTTGTAGAAACGGAGCGAGTTGGTCCCGATACGCGAATCTGGGCTTTCACTCATGTTAGCAGCGGAGCTGTGATCGGAGCTAACTGCAACATTGGAAGCCACTGCTATGTGGAATCTGGAGTTAGAATCGGCGACGGCGTGACGGTGAAAAACGGGAACTATCTCTGGGAAGGCGTGACGATCTGCAATGGAGCCTTTGTGGGGCCTCAGGTTGTGTTTACAAACGATCTGCATCCGCGCTCTCCCAGGCTTCCTCAGGCCGCGGACCGTTACCGCGACGGCGGCTGGTTATCTCCAACCATGGTGGGAGAAGGCGCGTCGATCGGGGGCGGCGCTGTTATCCGTGCGGGCGTATCGCTGAAGCGGTTCTGCATGGTTGGCGCGGGAGCCGTGGTTACGAGAACAGTAGCCGCTCATGCCCTGGTAATGGGGGTTCCAGCGCGGGTTGCCGGATGGGTATGCTGCTGCGGAACGAAGCTTGCCTTCGATAGTGAAATGGATTCAAGAACACGCTGCGAAGAGTGCTTGTGCGAGTTCGAGTCCATCGGAGGGGAGCTTCAGGCGCGGCTGTGATGTGGCGAATATGAAGATCCTTATTACTACCGCGATTTATCCGACTGCTGAGAGTCCAGGGTTCGGCTCCTATGTGAAATCTCAGGAGCAGTTTCTCAGACAGGCTGGAATTGAAGTGGACGTGCTGGTTCTGAAGGGGCGGAACCGTAAGCTGATCTATGCCAAGGGTGTTTATGAACTCAGGCGTCGGCTTGAAGGAGTGTCGTTGGTTCATGCGCACTATGCTTATGTTGGCGCGGTGGCAAGGACGCAATGGAGAGTGCCGGTTGTGCTTACTTATCACGGCTCCGATGCAATGGGGACGATTACGGAGGCAGGAACCGTGAGTAGAAAGAGCCGTATTGTCTCCGCGGGTTGCCGCGCATTGGCGGGGTATTGCGATGCGGTGGTTGTACAGAGCCAGCAAATGGCGAAACGGTTTGGCAAGGGGAACATTCATATCATTCCGCATGAGGTAGACCTCGAAACATTTCATCCGACAGAGGTTGGTTTGGCGAGGGCGCAGCTTGGCTTGTCAGAGTCAAAACGCTATGTGCTGTTTGCGGCCAATCCCGATGTCGCGGTGAAGCGATTTCCTTTGGCTCAGGCCGCCGTTGAGTTACTGAAGAGCAGGTATCCGGACGTTGAGCTAATGGTGGTGTATCGGGAGCCACAAGAGCGGCTGGCTCTTTACATGAGCGCGTGTGACGCACTGGTGTTTCCTTCCTACCAGGAGGGATCGCCGAATATCGTGAAGCAGGCGATGGCATGCAATCTGCCTATTGTGGCGACGGATGTTGGTGATGTGCGCGAGGTGATTGGACGCACGGCCGGCTGTTACGTGAGCGCCCCGGATGCGGAGTCGTTCGCGGGGCTTCTCGGAGAGGTCATTCGTTCGCCATTCAGAACAAGCGGCCGGGAAGCAGTGCAGAGTCTGGCGGGGCCACTTGTCGCGGAGCGGATGATTCGCGTGTACGAGGAAGTATTGCGCCGGCGGCAAGCCCGGTCGTTGTCTCCCGAAGGTATATCGATGTGATGGGTGTGGATAGTTCGCTGTCCACGAGCGGAAGAAGAGTTACGAGAAATAAGTAAGGAGAATGACGGGATGAACATTGCTGTTATAGGCACAGGCTATGTGGGGTTGGTTTCGGCTGCGTGCTTTGCGGAGCTGGGGCACACGGTGATCGGGGTGGACAATGATTCCGCCAAGCTGATGGCGCTTGAAGAGGGGCGGGTTCCTATTCACGAGAATATGCTGCCGGAACTTTTGCAGCGGCATGTTGGCGAACGGCTCAGCTTCAGCGACTCGATTGCGGAGGCGGTGCGCGCGTCGGAGGTCATATTTATTACTGTCGGGACACCTCCGTCTAGTACGGGAGACGCTGATTTGTGCTGTGTGGAAGCCGTGATTCGCGAGGTTGCGCAACACGTTGACTCGAAGAAAGTGATTGTGGAGAAGAGCACCGTTCCGGTACGCACCTGTGACTCGATCCGAAGGACGATGGAATTGAATGGAGCTGCTCCGGATCTGTTCTCCGTTGCCTCAAATCCGGAATTTTTGCGGGAGGGAACGGCGGTGACGGATTTTCTGTACCCGGACCGAATCGTGATTGGGGTTAATGATTCGTTTGGCGAAGCGATGCTGCAAGAGATATATGCGCCGCTTTGTGACGGCAGCTACTATCGGCGCGAAGACCGGATTCCCGGAGGTGAGGCGCACGCTCCGCGGCTGATTGTTACGAATACCAAGAGCGCGGAGTTGATCAAGCATACGTCGAATGCCTTTCTTGCGATGAAGATATCGTTCATCAACGCGGTTGCGAACCTGGCGGAGCGTGTGGGCGGGGATATTGACCAGATTCGGGAAGGCGTGGGTTCGGACCGGCGGATCGGGGCGAGTTTCCTGAATGCGGGAATTGGCTATGGGGGGTCGTGCTTTCCCAAGGATGTGATGGCGTTCCGAGCGGTGGCGCGGGATGCGGGGTACAAGTTTGAGTTGCTTGATGCCGTGATGCGGATCAATGAGGAGCAGCGGCATCTGTTTCTGCGCAAGGTGCGCGAGGCTCTGTGGACGCTGCGGGGGAAGCGGATTGCGGTGCTGGGGCTGGCGTTCAAGGCGGGCACGGATGATGTCCGCGAGTCACCGGCGATCGCGGTGATCAAGGCGCTGCTGAAGGAAGGTTGCAGGATCACGGCGTATGATCCGGTGGCGATGGGCCGGGCGTCCGATGAGATCGAGGCGCAGTGCGGCGAGAGTGTGGAGATGGCGGCCGACGTGTATGCCGCGACGGCGGGCGCGGACGCGGCGCTGATACTTACGGAGTGGAGCGAGTTTGCCACTCTGGATTTGGGCAGGCTTCGTCGCGAGATGCGCCTGCCGGTGATAGTGGATGGCCGCAACCTATATCGCCCGGAGGTGATGGAGGCGGCCGGGTTCCTGTATTCAAGCATCGGCCGGGCGCCAGTATTCCCAGCCGAAGGCTTCGGCGCAACCGCAGATCTGATTCTCGAAGAAGCGGCCTAGTACCCATCAATGAATCGATACAAAGGGCCCAGGTAGTTCATTTTGGAGGTTCGGTGGAAATGCGGAAAGTTTTGATTACCGGCATAGCCGGCTTTATTGGAAGCGCGTTGGCGCACCAATGCTCTTCCCTTGGGTGTGACGTCCGTGGAATCGATAACCTGAGCGCCGGCGATATTGAAAATATCGCGGACATTGAGGAGATTGAGTTCTACCGGGGCAGTCTGACGAACCGGCGGCTGCTGCGACATCTTTGCGAAGGTGTGGACACCATCTTTCACCATGCGGCGCTGCCGTCGGTGGCCGGCTCGATTGAGGACCCGGTCGCGAGCCATGTGGCGAACCTGGACGGGACGCTGAACCTGCTGCTGGAAGCACGGCGGCAGGGAGTGAGGCGGGTGATCTATGCCTCGTCGTCGGCGGCGTATGGCGATTCAGACTTTCTGCCCAAGGCTGAAACGATGCTTCCGGCGCCGATCAGCCCGTATGCGATTCAGAAGCTGGCCGGGGAGTATTACATGCGGTGCTTTGCGCGGCTGTATGGGATAGAGACGGTCTCGCTGCGGTACTTCAACGTGTTTGGTCCGCGGCAATCGGCGGATTCTCCGTACTCTGGGGTGCTGGCCCGGTTTATCAATGCGATGCTTTCGGATCAGAATCCGGAGATTTACGGGAATGGAACGCAGAGCCGCGACTTCGTTTATATCGATGATGTGGTTGAGGCCAATTTACTGGCGGCTTCAGCGGACGCGGCGGTGGTGAGCGGAGAAGTGTTCAACATCGCGCGGGGGGAGCGGCATACGCTCCTGGAGACATACGAGATTCTGGCGGACATTCTTCATTTCCGGGGCCTTCCAAAGTTCCTGGAGGCGAGGCCGGGGGACATCCGGCATTCGCAGGCCGACATCAGACAGGCGCGCGAGCATTTGGGGTATGCGCCGCGGGTTAGTTTCCGGAACGGGCTGGAGCGGACGGCGGCCTGGTACCAGGAGGCGAGGGGCCGGCCTGCGCTGGTTGCACTGGCTGGCGATTAGCGAATTTGGCTGGTTGCACTTACCAGCAGAAATTCAATTCATAGATTTGGTTTTGGGCGGACGGATTGGCCTTCTGGAATAACTTCCAAAAATCTGTCCGCCTTTCTTTTGCCAAAAAAAGGACCGCTTGCACGGTCCTCGGAGTGCTGACAAAGATCTGGATCTGCGGGGACATCATCCCTCAGGGGCTAAAGCCCGATTCATTTTGCACGCTTTACGGCACGGCTGAAGCCGTGCCCTGATACGAACCCGAGTTTTTCAACAGTCTGAGGACCGCTTGCGCGGTCCTTTTAATTTTTTGGGCTAGTTTTCCGCTTCGCGAACCCTGCTCAGAATGACATCCCGGTTGATTGGCTTCAGGGATTCATCAGGTGGCGGGCGTGGCGGGCGATCTGGGTTTCCTCGTCGCTGGGCAGGGCCAGAACTTTGGTATTGGGGCCTTCTTCACCGGGGCGAATGCCGAGGAATTCGAGTCCCTGGCAGACGAGATTGCGGACGAAGCCGCTGTGCTGGCCGATGCCTCCGGTGAAGATGAGGAGGTCGAGTCCGCCTAGCTCGGCGGCGTAGGCTCCGATGAATTTGCGGATTGCGGTGGTGAAGATGTTGATGGCGAGCGCGGCGTTTTTGTCGCCGGATTCCATGGCGGCCTGGAGGCGGCGCATGTCGGACTCCCCGCCGGAGAGCGCAGCGAGGCCGGACTGGCGGTTGAGGAGGGTTTCGAGGGCGTCGGCGTCGAGGCCGTTGTTGCGCAGGAGGAAGATGAGGATGCCGGGGTCGAGGTCTCCGGTGCGCGTGGACATCGGGATTCCGCCGGTGGGAGTGAGTCCCATGCTGGTGTCGATGGAGCGGCCATCGCGGATGGCGGCGAGGCTGGCTCCACTGCCGAGGTGGGCGCAGACGACGCGGGGCGGGAGATTGTTTCCGAGGCGGTGGAGGATGGATTCGTAGGAGAGTCCGTGGAAGCCGTATCGCTGGACGCCTTCGCGGTAGAACTCGGCGGGGAGGGGGTAGCGAGTGGAGGTTTCGGGCATCGTGGCGTGGAAGGCGGTGTCGAAACAGGCGAACTGCTGGGCTTGGGGCAGGAGGGTTTCGGTTTGGCGGATGAGGGCAAGCGACGCGGGAATATGCAGCGGGGCAAAGTGGGTGGCGCTCTCCAGCGTTTGAATGACGGCGGGGGTAATGCGCTGATGCTGGCGGAGATGCGGGCCTCCGTGGACGACTCGATGGCCGACGGCGGCGGGGGTTGGCGCGCCGCACTTCGCGAGTGCATCGAGAATGGACTTGAGCGCGGCGGTTTGGGAGGTTGAGGCGCAGGGTTCGTCGAGGACGGATTTTTGGGCGGCGTCGGTGATGGAGAGGCGGCTGTCGGGGCGGCCGATGTTTTCGGCTTCGCCCTGGTAGAGGGGGGATTCGTCGTCGCCGCGGTGGGCGAAGAGGCCGAATTTCAGGGACGAGGAGCCGCTGTTGACGGCGAGGATGAGGTCTTCTTTCATGAACGGTTCAAAAACATCCCTCAGGGGCTAAAGCCCCGCTCAATTCAGATAGCTTAACGGACGGGCTAAAGCCCATCCCCTTCAAAAAAGCATTTGTGAAGTCGTGCCCTGATGCGAAGCGGATTCTATCCCACCCTTGCGCAACGGCGGCGCAAGGATGGGGCACCCAAAATTTTATTCCCCACTCAAGCAAAAGCAGCTTGAGTGGGCCACCTGTGCGAACTTTTGAGGCAGCCGACGCGAACCGCAGGTCCCTCACTGCGTTCGGGATGACATCATGTTTGATTGGCATTTTCATGGCGGAAAGCACATCAGGTGATCGTTCACAGCGGCCATTTCCAGTCGCGGATTTCTGGTTTGTCGATGCCGTTGGTGTGGGCGTAGTTGACGCTGTCGATGATCTGCTCCTTGAGCCATTCTTTGACGTGGGCTCCGACCTGGTGGAGGCGGGGCACGCGATCGATGACGTCAATGGCGAGGTTGAAGCGGTCGATCTGGTTTTCGATAGCAAGTTCGAGCGGAGTGTTGATGTTGCCTTTCTCCTTGTATCCGCGGACGTGCATGTT
>JBAUHD010000464.1:0-2523 GCA_049680085.1 Acidobacteriaceae bacterium | reverse complement strand
TGCGGCGCGTCATCGGATCGCAAACGCTATTCCTGCATGGGAGCGACCGGGACTTTGGGCGGGCGGAGATGCCGCGCCTTGCCTTCCGGGCCGGGAGGCTCGGGCGGGGCTGGAGGCGCTGTTGCGGTGCCGCCTTTGCGAAGTTGCAGGTCTCCGTGGCGCGTGGTGAGGTTGAGATGCACGCTGCCTCTGCCAATGGATCCGGAGATCTGTTTCTGGTCTCCGCTGGATGTCACCTGCAGGGGGAAATCGGTTTCGAGATCGTTGTCGTCCGTGGTGCTGGCCGTGACGGAGAAGCTGGCGTTCTCCGGGACCGTGAGCGTCAAGTCGCCGGTGCGGTTTGTAATGTCGACGTTGCCGAGAGGAGCCGCCATCGTCACGTTCACATCGCCATCGCTGTCCTCGATGTGGACGTCGCCAGTGGCCTGGGTGAGCTCGATATTTTTAGAACGGGTCACGATGCGGAGCGGGCCGCCAATCCCGGCGGCGGAAAGGTCGTCGGAGTCGAGGGTGAGGTCGCCGTCGAGCTTCGGAATCTCCATGGTGGTACGGCTGGAGTGGAAGTGAAGGGCTCCGCTCATCTGCTCCAGGTGGGTGTCGCCGAAAAATTCGCCGTCCAGAGTGGCCTGGCCTCGGACTTCCGACAGCGTCACGTCGCCGGCATGGCCATTGAGAAAGACCTGGCCGCCGATGGCGTGCGCGGAAAAGTCACCGTCCCGCATACGGGCGTGGACATCGCCGGCGATGCCGTCAAATTTCACGTCGCCGTGCTGAGCGGTCACGTCGGCGGTGTTTTTCAGGTCCTGGACGGAGACGTCTCCATGACCGGCATTGACCGTGAGAGCGCTTCCTTCGGGGATGGCCAGAGTAAGATCGACTGCCGAGCCGCGGTAGCCGGGCACCGAGACGGTTGTGTTGCCGGAGGAGGCGTCGATGCGGGGATGCACGGCGTCAAACCCCTTCTGCGCGTCCTCGTCAGAAGAGGCATGGACCACTTCATGGGCGCTCAGATGAATCTGGCTGTCGGAGGAGGGCGTGACGGTGACGCTGCCTCTCGGGTTCTCGACAAGAATGGTTCCGGTGGCGGAGACGGCTTGATCCATCTGCACGTCGTTGTCGTGTTCCGCGCCGAAGATGTACCAGAAGTTGTTGTCGTCCACGCCGATGTGATGGCCCCAGTGGCGCGCTCCATGCGCCGCCCAGCCGATGATCAGCAGCAGAACGATGAGGAAGACGAGACCGCCGCCGGCCCGTCTGCGCGCGTAAGGGTCATGTCGATCCAAGAAGTATTCGGCGAGTGAGACGAGGCCGAGAAGAATCAGCAGCAGCGGCCACCACTGCACATACCAGTTCCAGATGGCATAGCCGTTGAGGCGGCCCAACTCAACCAGCAGGGCGATGACGCCGATGGCGAGCAGAATGAGGGGTCCGATGATGGAAGGCCGGCGTCCGCCGTGCCAGTAGGCCCGCACGTACTGGCGCTGGGCTTTGGCCTGGTCGCGCTGGGCGCGGGCATAGTCGCGCGCCTGGCGGCGGGCGTCACGAGGCGAATTCGGCGGCGGGTAGGAGCCCGGATTCTGCGGCGGATTCTGCGGAGGCGTGCCCATCGATTACTTCCCCTCCTCGTCGTGAGGCGCGGGATCGCGAGGGGTGATGCTGAGAGAGGTGGAAGAACCCCAGTTCGCGCGGCGCGCGCGGTCGTGGTCCTGATCGGGCGCCGGGACGCCGGAATAGCCCGGCGGAGGAGGCACTCCCGTCTGCATTCGCGACCATGCCGCGCGCTCGGCCAGTTGCAACAGGCCGAAGGCGATCAGGTAGAGCGGCCAGCTCCGGCTCCAGGAGAGGATGTGCCACTGGGCGAGCAGGGCCGTGATTCCGACCACGAGAATGAGGACCGGCAACTTAATGCGGTGCAGGAACAGGTAGTGGTTCACAGCGCTCCTCCTGCGGGCGGAGGCGGTGGCGGCGGCACCTCCCGAGAGCGGCGAACAAACAGGACCACACCGAAGCCAATGAGGAGCAGGGGCCAGAGGCGTCCGAACCAGTCAAAGTCGAAGATGTTGAGCGTGTTGAGCAGAAACAGCACGCCCAACCCGATGAGAATTATGGCGCCGATGGGTTCGCGGCGTCCCCAGCCGCATCCGGGGCCCGGAGGCACGGGCGGAACCGCGCCCGGATAAGGAGCGCTGCCGTAAGGAGCATAGGGGTCCGTGTATCCGGCCGGGGGAACGCCCGGCGGCGGTGGCGGAGTCTGAGAGCCAGTAAAGCCCTGGGCTGCGCCCAGTCCCGCTCCCGGTCCTGCGCCGGGTCCGCCGAACCTGGTGCCGAAGTCGTTCAGGCCGAAGGGATCGGGCAGCGGGCGTCCGTCGCGGCGCGCCTTGGCGGTCTCGAAGGCATCGAAGACCTGGTAGGCGATCCATGCGGCAATGAAGATGCCGAAGATGCCCACATGATTGGTGATGCCGATGAGGATGATGAAGACGACCACGTGGACCAGTCCCTTGATGAACTGGCCGTTGTACA
>JBAUHD010000463.1:0-20765 GCA_049680085.1 Acidobacteriaceae bacterium | reverse complement strand
GTTCCCGCCACAGCCGTGACCAGCGCGGCCCTGCGCCGCCCAGCCAGCAGCAGGAAAGCCCCGGCCAGCAGGGACCCCGCCGCCAGGGCGCGAGGCCACGGATTCTCATGCACAATTTCCGCAACAGGCGCGCCTGTCTGCGAGGGGAACGTATTCGTCGTTGTCATAGTTCAGCCAGCAAGTCCTTCCGTATTTGGAGACGTTCGAGGCGATCCGTGTCGCCCGCCAGGACAAAGAAATCCGGCGGATGCCGCAGCCGCCTCCTTCACGTTCCCGATCCGCGCTGACTTGATTCCTCAATTCCGGTGTTCTCCAGCGCCTAATCCAGATCAAACTCCCGGAACGGCTTTCCTGTATCCGGCGACTCTTTGGCCTTCTTCAGCGCCTCGGCGAACTTCTTCGCCAACAGGTCGTCGCGGTTCTTCTGTGCATCCACCGACTGGCGGAAGATGCTCTCTTTGCGCTCGTCCTGCTCGCGCATGGCTTTGGCCGCTGTCTCAAAATTCTCAAATGTGCGCTTGCGCGGCGCCGGTGTATGCGCGATCACCGCCCGCGTCGCCACGTCAATCTTCATGGTGGAGCCGCACTCCGGGCAGGCCACCTCGATCACCGAATTCTGTTTTCCCGCCATCGCCCCCATTCTAATCCCAATCCCTCGCACCTTCACCCCATCCGCGCCCCCCATCGATTATCCTGTCAACGAACTTCAGAAAAATTGCGCGTCTTCCGGGACGCTCCGGCATCCAACGCGGGAATCCTCTGGAATCCAACGCACTTCCGTCCCGGCAACAAGGGCGGAGCCGCACCACAGGAGCACACATGGGGAGTACACATGGCGCAGTCAACCGCTGGCTCGTCCGCTGAATCGCACGACGCCGACAGCGAGTTTCACTACGAGCACTGGACGCCGCGATACAGCCCGTGGGTGATCACCTTCACCGTAACGCTCGCCACTTTTATGGAGTCGCTGGACTCCAGCATCGCCAACGTCTCGCTGCCGCACATTGCGGGGACGCTGGGCTCCACGTTTGAGGAAGCCACCTGGATTCTCACCTCCTATTTGGTGGCGAACGCCATCGTGCTGCCCATCAGCGGGTGGATCGCAAACCGCGTCGGGCGCAAGCGCTTTTACATGAGCTGCGTCGCGCTTTTCACCATTTTTTCCTTCCTCTGCGGACTCGCCAACTCGCTGACCATGCTGATCGTCTTCCGGGTGATTCAGGGAGCGGCGGGCGGCGGACTCCAGCCCAGCGAGCGGGCCATTCTGGCCGACACCTTCGCGCCGGAAAAGCGCAGCATGGCCTTCGCGCTGTATGGAATGGCCGTCGTCGTCGCCCCGGCCATCGGCCCGACCATTGGCGGATGGATCACCGACAGCTACACCTGGCGTTGGATTTTCTTCCTCAACATTCCGGTCGGCATCGTTTCGCTGCTGCTCACCAGCCGCATTGTGGAAGACCCGCCCTACCTGAAGCGCGTCCGCAAAACTGTGGGCAGCATTGACGGAATCGGCCTCGGGCTGCTCGCCCTTACCATCGGAGCGCTCCAGCTCATGCTCGACAAGGGGCAGGAGAAGGACTGGTTCGGCTCGCACCTGATTGTCGGCTGCGGGTTGATCGCGCTCGCCGGCTTCATTCTTTTCATGTGGCGCGAGCTCACCACGAAGCACCCGGTCATTGACCTCTCGATGTATCGCAAGCGGAACTTCGCCATGACCCAGATCGTGATGCTGGTGATCGGCGCGGCGCTCTACTCGACCACCGTGATGATTCCGCAGTTCCTTCAGGAAATTCTTGGCTACACAGCCACCGACGCCGGCCTGGTCTTGTCCGCCGGGGGCGTCGTTCTCATTGTCCTGCTGCCCATCGTCGGCTACATCGGGCAGAAGATTGATCCTCGCGCCATGATCGCCTTCGGGTTTGCTCTGGTGACCCTCGGAATCTGGCGCATTCAGGACCTCAACCTTAGCATCAGCTTCTGGGACGCTGCCAGTTGGCGCGTCGTGATGGTGCTGGGAATGCCCTTTCTCTTCGTGCCCATCAGCGTGATGTCGTACGTGGGCGTGCCCATGGAGAAGAACAACGAGGTCTCCGGCCTGACCGCGCTGGCTCGCAATATTGGAGGCAGCCTGGGCATCTCCTTCATCAGCACCATGCTGGTGCGGCGCGCGCAGACCCACCAGCAGTTTTTGGCCGCGCACATCACTCCGTCATCGCAGAATTACCAGATCATGCACCAGTCGCTCACCGAGGCGCTGCGCGCCCACGGCTTCTCCGCCGCCAACGCCGCCGGAGCCTCCGCCGCCCGCATTTACGAAATGATGGTGCAGCAGGCCAAAACGCTGGCCTACGTCGATACGGTGCACGTGCTGGTAATTATGACGGCCTGTCTCATTCCTATCGGCTACCTGATGAAGAAGCCGAGGTTCAGACCGAAGCCCCAGGGACACTAAGCGATATATCAAGTGTATGTAATGAATGATATACTCGATATATATCACGAGGTTTTATGCGGATCCTTATCGATGTACCCAAACCCGATCTTGAACTGATGGATGAGGTAGCTGGAAAGCTCACCATTTCCCGGGCTGAGTTCGTCCGCCGGGCCCTCACGGTCTCGCTTACGCCCTACCGCGGCAAAATGAACCACGCGGCCTTTGGCTCGTGGTCTGGAAGCTCCAAGGACGGTCTCCTGTATCAGGAGAGGATACGCGAGGAATGGTAGATCGACCTGTCCTCTTCGACACCTGCATTCTCATTGATTATCTGCGCGGCATCCCGCGGGCAAGGACCGAGTGCGGTCGCTATTCCGATCGTGCAATCAGCATTATCACCTGGATGGAAGTATTGGCTGGAGCCACTGAAACCAACCAGGCGGAGACCCGCGAGTTTATGCTGAACTTCCGTTCCATCTCTCTGACCTCGCGAATCGCCGAGCTCGCCGTTGCCATTCGCGCAGCGCGGCGCATCAAGCTTCCTGATGCCATTATTCAGGCAACCGCCGAATCCGAAGGACGTACTCTGGTCACCCGCAACACCCGCGACTTTCCCACTAAAACTCGCGGAGTTCATGTCCCCTACACGCTTTGATGGAGCTTCGCTCTTACAGCGACTGCGCCAGCAGCGCCACTCCGATGCAAATCAATCCGACGTGGACGTAGCGAAGAAACGCATCGCCGCGCATCCGGTGATTCAGCCATCGTCCTAAAAAAATTGTGGGCAGCGCCACCGGCAGCGACGCGAGGTAATAATGCGTGACCGCCGGGACCCAGAGTCCGGCGAAGTAGTATCCGGTCATTCCCAAAACACTCGCGGGCAGAAAATATCCTTGTAGCGTGGCGCGAAAATGCTGAGCCGACCATCGCCGCATGGCGCCGTAGATCACCAGCGGAGGGCCGTTCATTCCATACGCGCCGCCCAGAACGCCTGCGCAGAAGCCACATCCGGCAAGCCATCGACGGCTGTCGCGGCGCAGTTCCGGAGGGCTCCCGCCAAAGAGCGAGTAGCCGGAAAAGGCCAGCAGCAAAACCGCGAGCGCGGCCTTCACCGTCTGCTCATGCACGCGCGTCAGCAACAGAAGCCCGAGCGGGATTCCGACGACTGTGGAACCGATGAGCCAGCCCGCGCTGCGCAGGTGAATCTTCTCCCAATCCTGCGCGACCACGACCGCGGCAATTGTAATGGAGAGCAAGACCGCGACCGGAGCGGCCACGGTAATGGGCAGAAACAGCGCCAGCAGCGGAACAGCAATCAGTGCTTCGCCAAAGCCAAAGGCGGATCGGATCAGAGTCGCGAGAAAAACCACCAGCAGAACATGCAGCGTGGTTGCGTCCATCAAATGAAAGCGACCTTGTGCCCCGGACACTCCGCGCCGGCCAGTTCCACAAGTTCACTCACCAGTCCCTGGCCCGAGCGCGCCAGGAACGCCGCCGCGCCGATGATCCGCTCCTGCGGATGCCGTTCCGGAAAGAGATTCAGATACAGCGCGTCCACGTGCTTGCGCAGGCTTGACTGCTTCTGTAGCTGGTAGTCCGAGGCGAGCCGCCGCAGCCGGTCCATCTGGTAGCGCATTTTGCCCGCGGCCACCTCCGCCGACTTGCCCAGCCCGGCATCGAGTTGCGCCATCCACTCTGTGAGGGTTGTGAGTTCCGCGTCCAGCGCGCTTCCGGCCTGCTCCAGCTTTTGCCGGCCTTCTTCCGGCAGCACGCGGACGCCCAGCCTCTGCGCCAGATCTTCCGGCTGCGCGGCCATGATCTCCGGCAGAGAAAGCTCGTGCAGCGCCAGAATTTTTGCGACGGAGGGCTCGACCAGCGTGGCGCTCAGCCTGGGCAGAACCGGAGTCGTCCGTCCCAGAATCGCCTGGTACAAAACCTGCGACTGCGCGAAATAGGAGATCTCAGAGGGTCCGCCGATGTAGGCCGCCGTGGGCAGAATGGAATCCTGAAAGACGGGCCGCAGCAGCGCGTTGGGGCTCAGCCGCTCCGGCTCAGTTTCCAGAATGGCGAGTAATTCCGCCGTGGAATATTGATTTCTGCCCGCAATCCAAGTCCCGTCGTCCTTGTGTTTCAGCGGGAGGCGCGCGCCGGTTTCGTCGTCGATGAGAAACAGCAGGCTGCCGCCCTCCGCGACCAGGACCTGCGCCGCGTAACCACGCTCTTCGAGCAGCCGCGCGCGCTCCAACAGCCATGCCTCAAGTTCCGACGCCCGCTCAATGGCCGCGCGCAGCACGGGTGCGCCGAGGCGATGAAATTCGCGGCCCGCGGCGTCGATCAGGATCAAGCCCTGCCCGGCAAAGACTGAGGCGAGAAATCGTCCGAAGGCTCCGGCGTACGTGGCCTCCGGCTTGTAGGCAGCCTGCAACGCATCGAGCGCCGGGCCGGGGCCGAGCAACTCCGCCGCCTGCTCCAGAACTGGCCGAATTCCTTCACCCAGCCGCACGGAGCCGGCCGGCTTGCCTTCGTCTTCCGGCGAATGCTCCAGCCGAAGCGTGTGCAACTGATGCCGGGAAGGCAGTGTGACGTGATCGGCTTCCGCCAGATCGTGGTCTTCGGTCGCCATCCAGAAAATCGGGACCGCGCCCGCATCCTTCGCCCGCCGGATCGCCGTTGCCGCTTTCAGCAGCGTAAACAGCGGGCCTGCAAACAGCGTGACCTGCTGGCCGGTGACGACCGCCGCTGAGCCCGCGCGCAGTTTTTCGATGTTGGCCAGCGCCGCCTGGCCCGCGCCGAAGCCGCGATTCTGCGCCTCCAGCAAATCGGCGACCGCGGCGTAAACACCCTCGCGGGCTCCGTCGCCGACGACAACCGGGGCATAGGAGGAAGCCGCATAGAAAGGAGCAAGCGGCTCCCGTCTGGCCGAGTAATCCAAAAACAGCCGGCTCAACTTCGGCAGAGTCGAGATGGGGTAACACTCTGTGTGCAAATCGCGTCTCACTTTCTCTACTTTAACTTGCCTGCGCCGCTCTCGCTTTTCTCCATGGCCTTCAACAGCGTGCGCGGGCTCTTGACCGGTAGCGCGGCAATGGCATGGCGAGCCAGCGAGCGATAAACGTCCGCGAGAGTCGGATGCTCCCGCAATGCCTGAAGATGCAGATGAATTGTCTCCGCGTCGCCGCGCGCGAAGGGTCCGCTGAAGCTGGCGCGCGGCCCGTGCGCAAAAACATTGGCCACCGTAGCCTCAGCCAGCGCCCGCACCCAGGCCTGCGCTGTTTTTTCATCCAGCCCGGCGAGGCTCGCTGTTTCGATTGCCGCCGTGAGCGCGGAAACCAGCAGCGGCGAAGCCATGACGCCGGCCGCGTGATACAGGGCCTTTCCTTCCGATTTGACGGCAAACGGAACACCGCCCAGCCGCCGCGCAAGCGCGAAAAGCTCGCGCCGCATCCCCGCCTCGCGCGCCTCCACTCCGAACATTACGCCGGCCAGCGGCACGATGCGGCGCGTCGGAAAGCTCATAACCGGATGGACCGCCGCGATCCGCGCGCCCGCGATCCGTACAGGTTCCAGAACATCAGCCGATAACGCCCCGCTGGAATGGACCACGAGCTGCCCGCGCATCGCGTCTTCGCCGCGCAGGCGGCGGGCTCGCACCGCGATCTTTCCAGCGACCTCGGCAATCGCCGCGTCGGGGACGCAAATCCAGATCAAGCGAGCCTCGAGCCGGGCGCGTCGCGAATCACGTTCCACAACCTCGCGCGTGCCCAGCCCCGACGCCCCCAAGCCCGCAATCAGCGACGAACCCCAGTTCCCCGCCCCGACCACCGCAACGCCTGCCTCTTCTGTTCGTGCCATTCCTGCTTTGTACTCTCCGCTTGCTTTTGCGCGCCCCGCTCGAGTCCCCACTCAAGCCAAAAACAGGCTTGAGTGGGCCACCGAGTCGTGCTTTAAGTATGGCCTACACCGCATTTCTTATTCTTCTGTACCCTAGAAAAATGCCCGCAAAGAAAGCCGCGAAGAAGCCCGCCAGCCGAAAGCCGAAAAAAACTGAAGCCATTCAAATCGTCAAGGGACACCTGAAGATCAACCCCGGCAAGGTTGCGCCGGTTCTTTCAAAGAAGACCGTTTATTCCGGCCCGCTGTTTCACGTTGATCAGGAGCGCATCGATGAGCCGCGCTGCCCGAACGTGGTCCGCGACATCGTGCGTCACGGAGGATCGGTGGTCATTCTCGCCATTGATGATTCAAAAAAGCGCGACCCGCTCGTCATTCTCGAACGTCAGTACCGCCACGCCGCCGCGCAGTGCCTTTATGAGGTGCCCGCCGGAAAAATCGATCCCAAAGAAGACCGGCTCGTCGCCGCCAAACGCGAACTGGCTGAGGAAACCGGGTTTCGCGCCAAAAGCTGGAAGCCGCTCGCGCGCTACTACGCCAGCCCCGGCTTTCTGGCCGAGTGGATGCAGATTTTCCTTGCCGAGGGCCTCACGCCCGGCGATACCAGTCCCGACGAGGACGAGCGCATCGAGCTGTTTTTCGTGCCGCTGTCGGAGCTGCTCCGCCTGATCGACCAGGGCAAAATCCATGACGCAAAGACCATTATCGCCGCAACCCTCTACGCCCGCCTCCGGGCCAAATCCGGAAAGCGGTAAACGTCAGGAACCGTCGCTGCGCCAAGCAGCCTCCGCGTTTGAAACTCCACTGGACACCCCGCCGCGCGCAGTATAGGGTGGTAGCCATTCAAGAGTGAAAGACGCTCTCTTGCGAAGCCCTCATCGGCCGAGCTCAGTTCCCGTCCCCCCGTTTATCATTCCTGACCCATGAAGTTCAGCTCCACGCAGTTCTATGCCTTAGGAGGCATGTGCTTATGAGAGTCAGTATTCCATCCATTTTCCCTCTTTGTCTTCTGGTCGCAGGCTCCTGTCTTATCTGTGCGCCCGCGGCCTTCGCGCAAAACCAGTCCGGCCATGTCACAAGCCCACCGAAGTATCTATACCTTACCAACGAGTCAGAAAAGCCGGGCGTAAGCGAAGCTCACGCCAAAAATGAGGCAGCCATGGCGCAGGCTCTGCGCGACGCCAACTCGTCGTTCCATGCCCTCGCCCTTGAAGCCATTACCGGCAGCCCCAGCATATTGTTTGTCCATGGATTCGACTCCTTTGCCGACCTGGGTAAGGAACATATGTCGATGATGGGCAACTCGCAACTCCGGGCTACCCTGGACGCCGATGGCGCGACCGACGGCACGTTCCTTGCCGACACCTCGAACAGCATTTACATGTACCGCGAGGACCTGAGCCTGCGCGCTCCCGTCGACCTGCCGCAGATGCGCCTTTTCGATCTCACCCTCTACCATGTGCGCGCCGGCCACGTACACGACTTTGAGACCCTGGCCAAGGAGTACGCGAAGGCTTTCGACTCCATGCCCAGTGTGCACTGGGCGGTGTTTGAGAAGTTGTACGGCAAGAGCATCGGAGCCACGTTCCTGGTCGCCACTCCCATGAAATCGATGGAAGACGTTGACCAAAGAATGATGGATGACGCGAAATTACCGTCCACGGTGAGCGCAGAAGAGCTCCAGTCCATGCGTGAGCTTACCTCCCGCGCCGTCGAGTCATACGTGTCGGATCTTTTCGGCGTCAGCCGGAAAATGAGCTATGAACCGGCAGCCTGGGCCACAGAGTCACCCGATTTCTGGGGCAAGAAGTAAACCACACGTCCACCCTTTGCGCAGCGTTTCGCGCGAAGGGTGGACGCAACGCGATCAGCCCATCTGCCCCGCCGTGTTCACCATCCATGGCACGCCGAATTTATCAATGCACATTCCGAAACCCGGCGACCAGAAGGTCTGTTGAAGCTCCATCTGGGTTTTCCCGCCCTCGGCCAGAGCCTTGAAAATCCGCTCCGCCTCGGCTTTCTCCTCCACCTGCACCGACACGCAGAAGCCCGCCGGTTCCACCTTGCGGCCCTGCGGATGGTCCGCGCCCTGAATCAGACCGCCGGGAGTTTGCAAGCTCGCGTGCATGATCTTGTCCTTCCAGCCGGGCGGGGTCTGCTCCGCCATGGGCGACTCACCCTGGGTCATCATGAATGTGATCTTGCCGCCCAGCACGCGCTCATACATTTCGAACGCGGCGCGGCATTCGCCGTTAAAAGCTAGATACGTCGTCAGCTGCATCGTCTTCTCCTTTGAAGTCGGCACCATTGTGCCATCCAAATTTGGATGTTGAAAAGGCGGGTCGGTGCGCCTGCCGCAGCTTGAATTTTCCTTGCGTTCAAAGCTGCCGCGAGGTGGGAAGCCGGAAAGTGTGGACGGCGGGTCCCCGTTTGCATCTAAAATGCAGATTGAACCTATGCCTCTGACCACGCTCGACACAACCGCCAAAAAAGGAGTCACCGCGATCCAGCAATACTCGCTGCTCTCCGCGCGGGCGCTGGGCAATCTCTTTCGCCGGCCCTTCTACGGCGCCGACCTCATCACCCAGATGGACAAGATCGGCATAGGCTCGCTGCCCATCGTCATCCTCACCGGCTTTTTCACCGGCGGCGTCCTCGCCCTCAACACCGCCTCCAGTCTCGCGCAATTCGGAGCCACCGCCGTCACCGGCCAGCTCGTCAGCCTGGCCATGGTCAAGGAGTTGGGGCCGGTGCTCACCAGCCTCATGGTCTCCGGACGCAACGCTTCCGGCATGGCCAGCGAGCTCGGCTCCATGATGGTCACCGAGCAGATCGACGCCATGCGCGCCCTGGGCACCGACCCGCTCAAAAAACTGGTCATGCCGCGCATCGTGGCCACTGTCATCATGCTCTTCTTCCTCACCATCGTTTCCGACGCGCTGGGCACACTTGGCGGCGCATGGGTGGCGGTCTTCATGCTCGGCCAGAACGGCGCGCAATACTTCCACTCCGCCTACCAGACCCTGCAGGGCGCGGACGTGATTCAGGGCCTCGTCAAGCCGATATTTTTCGGCTTCATCATCGCCACGATCGGCTGCTACTACGGCATGAACACGCGGGGTGGCACCCAGGGCGTGGGCAAGTCCACCACCCAGGCCGTGGTCGTTTCCTCCGTCCTCATTATCTTTGTGGATTTCGTCATCAGCCGCTTCATGATCGGCATTTTCGGGCGCTGAGCGATGGCCACCAGCGAAATCGCGGCGGACCTCTCCCCCGCACAGGTGCATCCCGACGCCCCCGCCGTCCGCTTCGAGAACGTGTCGATTGGCTTCGACGGCAAGCCTGTGCTCGACGGCATTTCTTTTGAAGTGAAACGCGGCGACACGCGCGTCCTGCTCGGCCCCGCCGGCGTGGGCAAAAGCGTGCTGCTCAAGCTGGCCAACGGACTCATCAAGCCCGACTCGGGGCGCATCTTCGTCTTCGGATTCGAAATCACGGCCATGAGCGAGCGGGCCCTCTTCGCTTTGCGCGGCTCCATCGGAACCGTCTTTCAGGAGGGCGCGCTCTTCGACTCCCTCACCGTGCACGACAACGTGGGCTTTCGCCTGACCGAGGAGCACGTTCCGGAAGAAGAAATTGACCGTCGCGTCACCGAGGCCCTGCGCTTCGTCGAGATGGAGCACACGCTGGACAAATTTCCGGCTCAGCTTTCCGGAGGCATGCGCCGCCGCGTCGCGATTGCGCGCGCCATCGTCTCGCGGCCCGAGCTAGTGCTCTACGACTCGCCCACCGGCGGCCTTGACCCCGTGACCTCAACGACGATCATCGAGCTGGTCATCAAGCAGCGGGATGTCTACAAAACCAGCTCCATCCTGGTTACGCATCGCCTCCAGGACGCCTTCACGCTGGCCACCCATCGCTTCGATCAACAGCAGAACAAGATGGAACCCCTGCCCCGCAACCAGACCGACTCCAAGACCAGCTTCCTGGTGCTGCACCAGGGCAAGCTGGTCTTCGACGGCCCCACGGGCGAGCTGGTTCGCAGCGATGATCCGTTTCTTAAGGAATATCTGTCATAGCTCTGTCTACTTCAAAACGCCGTCCAGAAAACGGTCCATCGCAGCCTGATACCCCGCGCCGCCTGTCAGCTCAAACAATTCCTTCGGAGAAGCCGCAAGCTTGAAAAGCTGCCGTGTTCGCGGCTTCGCGCCGTTGCGATCCAGAAACAGCTTCGGCGCCGCCAGCTTCTCGAGCGCCTTTGCTGGATCAAACCGCTCGTTCAGCAGCAGCCACATGGGCAATTGCTTCGCGCGGGGGTTCGAGGCAATTACGTTGCGCGCCGGCTCATTCGGAGCGTCCAGCACTACGCCCGCCGGAGCGTGACGCGAGGCCAGCTCCGCCGCTACGCTCGTCCCCAAGCCCTTCCCGTAAACAACAATTTGTTCCGGATTCAACTGCCGCGTGCCGGTCAGATAATTCCACGCCGCATCGGCGTCCGCGTTCATCCGCGCCTCGGTGGGATGCGGTCCCGCGCTCCTGCCATAGCCGCGGTAATCAAACGCGAACACATTCATGCCCAGCGCGTGCAGCGCGTCCACGTCCGCCACATAATTCGACAGCGAGCCGTTTGCGCCATGTAGATACAGCACCGTGGCGTTGCTCCATCGCGAGCCGGGAGATGCCGGGATCCACCAGCCATCCAGCCGCGGGTCGCCGGTCTGGGTGTAGTCGAAATGGATTTCATCAAATTTCGCTGATGGCGTGGCGGTAATGGTGTGTGTGGGATGCAGCACAAGCTGCCACTGTCCCATGTAAAACAGCACGGCCAGGATGAGATACGTGAACAGCACTCCGGCCGCAAACACGATGCCCAGCGCGCTCAGCAGCCACCGACCAGTCACTGTTGGAGGAGGCTCATTCGACGCGGGTGGCGCGGCCTTGAGGTATGGGCGCTCCTGCCTCTGGTTCGACTGCCGCCGTTTAGCCAAAGGCCAACTCGTCAGCGGATTCGAGCGGCGTTCCGCAAACCCGGCAGATCACCGCCGAGCAGTCGCCACACACCAGCGGATCGCTGACTGCCCGCGCGCAAACAGGGCACCACAGGTTCGCGCCGCCCAGCTTCTCTTCGGAAAGTTTGGAAGGTACATCCGGCATCGCATTCAGCCTAGCACGCCAGGAACTTCACAGCTTCACCAGCACGTCGTCGCCTTCGATCCTGACTTCGTAGACCGCAACCTTCGCCTTTGAGGTATGCACCGCCTCGCCGGTCGTTACATCGAACGCCCACGCATGGACCGGGCACACCAGCTTGCAGCCTTCCACAAAGCCTAGCCCCAGCGGGCCTCCGCGATGCGGACACACATTATCCATTGCGGAAATGACGCCGCTGGAGTTGGCGACGCACAGCACCCGGCCTTCGCACGCGACTTCGCGAGCTTCCCCCGGCGGAGGAAGCTCGGAGACGCGCATGATTCGTTGGAACTCGGACATTGGAAAATGGCTAAAGAGCGGTTGGCCAAGAAGCGGTTGGCTAAAAGGCGGGTAGCTAAAAACCGGTTGGCGGAGATGCGGTTAATTTGCGCTCGCCGGCACAGGCAAATGGCGATTTAAGCATAGGCGCTGCTACTACGATCTTCGCTACCCGCCTTTTGGCTACCCCGTTCTTCGCCACCCGGTTTTCAGCGACCCGCTTGCTAGCTAATACTTCACAATTTTTGCGAACGACTGCGGATCAAGGCTCGCGCCGCCGACCAGTGCGCCGTCAATTTCCGCCTCGGCCATCAGGGCCGAAGCATTCTCCGGCTTCACGCTGCCGCCGTACAAAATACGCATCGCCTCGGCCGCCGGTTTGCCCAGCAGCTTCGCAATTTCTCCGCGAATGATCGCGTGGGCCTCCGCCGCCATCTTCGGAGTCGCCGTCTTGCCCGTGCCAATGGCCCACACCGGCTCGTAGGCAATGACCATCGCCTCGGCCTGCTCCGCCGTCACGCCCGCAAATCCCTTGCGAACCTGCCGCAGCAGAACCTCTTCCGTCTTGCCGCCCTCGCGCTCAGCCAGCACCTCGCCAATGCAGACAATGGGCTTCAGCTCATGCTTCAGCGCGGCCAGCAGCTTCTTGTTCACCGTTTCGTCAGTCTCGCAAAAATACTGCCGCCGCTCCGAGTGGCCCAGGATCAGGTGCGTCGCCGCTATCGCCTTCAGCATCACGGGAGAAGTTTCGCCGGTGAACGCACCTTCGTCGGCAAAGTACATATTCTGCGCGCCCACCGCCACATTCGATCCCGTGGCCGCCGCTATCACAACGGAAAGCGAGGTGTCCGACGGACAAAGCACAATCTCGTCCCGGTCATGATTCACCACCAGAGGCAGAAACGCCGCAACAAACTCCTGCGCCTGCGCCGGAGTCTTATACATCTTCCAATTCGCCGCAATAACTTTTTTACGTGACATTCTTCTGGATTCCTCGTGGATTGCTATTATTAAAAGGCTCAGTAATAGAAAATTGGCGCGGGCTTAGGTTTGCGCTCGAAACGATGAAAATTGCTCTACATCTTAGGGTAGCAGTTCTGATCCTCGTTTTGAGCTTCAGACCATGTTGTTTCCCGCAAGCTTCGCGCGCGAAGCCAGCGGAAAGTGCCAGACGTTTTGTCCAAGCGGTATACGCGCTCTATGGCCCCACCGGAAATCCAGCCAATTTATTCGAGGACAATGCCGGCGAGGTCTTTGATCCTTCTCTGATTGCACTCGCAAGATCTGATATGAAGGCGGCAAAGCCCGACGTTGGAGCGCTGGACAATGATCCCGTTTGCAACTGCCAAGATACAGATGTCGGTTTCCCAAACTTAAAAATCACGGTTCAGCCGGTGGACGGAAACCGCGCAACAGCGACCGTGACATTTTCCGGCGACAGCCATGAGCCAAACAAGATCGTGCTCACGCTCCTGAAGGAAAAAGGTCGCTGGCTCATCTTCAATATCGAAGACCTTTCAGGACCCGGCCCACACACCGACTTGCGAGCCATGCTGAAGGCCGACGCCCAAAAGCTCTCATCGAAACAGGAATAGCTCGACGAACGCGGCAATGAAAAAGAAACTTCCCAAATCTCGCAGCGAAGAAGAAGAAGAATTTGAGTTTTGGTCCAAGGCTGACTCGACGGAATATCTCGACTGGTCGAAAACCAAACCCGTAAAGCTGCCGAACCTCAAGCAAAGCACTGATCAATAGCAGCCAAAAAAAATGATCTGCGGGTCCGGCGCGAATTTTGCGCCGAACTCACAAGAGCCTTATTTCTCCGTCAGCGCCTCAACACCAGGCAGCTTTCTGCCTTCAAGAAATTCAAGCGAAGCCCCGCCGCCGGTCGAAATGTGCGTGATCTGGTCCGCGACTCCGGCTTTCTTCACCGCCGACACGGAATCGCCGCCGCCCACAATTGAGGTTGCGTCCTGATTGGCGGCCACGGCTTTTGCAACCTTCGTTGTGCCCACGGCGAATGGACCCAGTTCAAAGACTCCCATCGGCCCGTTCCATACAATCGTGGAAGCCTCGCTGATCTCATTCGCAAACAGCGCCACCGTCTTCGGCCCGATATCCAACGCCATCCACTCCGCCGGAAATGCCCCATCGCCCTCGAAGACCTGCGTTTTCGCATCTGCGGCAAACTTGTTCGCCAGCACATGATCCACCGGCAGCAGGAACCGCACGCCCTTGGCCTCCGCCTTGGCAAGCGCGTCTCTGGCTACATCAATCTTGTCGGCCTCCAGCAGAGACTTCCCAACCTCCTGCCCCTTCGCCTTCAAAAACGTGTACGCCATGCCGCCGCCAATCAGAATCGCGTCCACCTTGTTCAGCAGGTTGTCGATCACCTGAATCTTGTCCGAAACCTTTGCCCCACCCAGAATGGCCACAAACGGCTTTCCCGGCTCGGTGAGCGCCTTGCCCATGTAGTTCAGCTCTTTTTCCATCAGCAGGCCGGCCGCCGATTGCTTCACGAAATGCGTAATGCCTTCCGTCGAAGCGTGCGCGCGATGCGCGCTGCCGAATGCGTCGTTCACATAGACGTCACACAGAGAGGCCAGCTTCTCCGCAAATTTCGGGTCGTTCGCTTCCTCCTCGGGATGGAAGCGCAGGTTTTCCAGCAGCAGCACCTGGCCCGACTCAAGCTGCCGCGAAAGCTCCGTCGCCAACTCGCCCACGCAGTCCGGAGCAAACGCCACATTGACCTGCTCGCCCAGATGATGGTCCAGCAGCATCCGCAGCCGGTCCACCACGGGCCGCAGGCTGTACTTTGGAGTCACCTTGCCCTTGGGCCTTCCCAAATGCGACGCCAGAATCAGCTTGGCCTTGTGCCGCAGCGCATACTCCAGCGTGGGCAGCGTCTCGAGGATGCGCGTTTCGTCGGTAATTTCGCTGCCGTCATCGCTCAGCGGCACGTTGAAATCCACGCGCATAAACACGCGCTTGTGAGCAATGTCCAGGTCGCGAATCGATAGTTTTGCCATTGGTGCCCCGTAGCCTTCCTTAACCTTTTCTATTCAATGACGGCGTCAGCTTCAATCTCAATGCGCCATTTCGGATTCAGCAGCTTCGCCACGACGACCATGGTCGCCGCCGGACGGATCGCGCCGAAGAACTCCCCATGCGCGCGCCCGACCGCTTCCCAATCGTCCACGTGCGTCAAATACATTCGCGTGCGGACGACGTCTTCCATCCGCGCTCCGGCTTTTTCCAGCGCCGCACGAATGATCTCCAGTACGGCCCGGGTCTGCGATGCCGCGTCAGCCTCATCGGCGCCCACCGGCCCAGTGCCCGATACGTGGACCGCGTTGCCCACGCGCACCGCGCGGGAAAATCCGATGACCAGCTCGTAAGGAGAGCTTCCAGAAACATTCTGCCGCATATCTCAATTTTCCGATAGGGGACAACTGCGCCGGATCAAAAAGCCCGGCTGTAAATTTCGCGCGCCGGACAAGCGATGCCTGCCCGGCGCGCGAAATTGTTCTCAGCGGCCTACAGGCCTTTTTTGACCAGCAGCAGAATCAGGTCGCGAACGCGGTTGGAGTAGCCCCATTCGTTGTCGTACCAGCTAATCACCTTCACCGACTTGCCCACCACCTTGGTCAGCGGTGCGTCCACAATCGACGACCGCGGGTCGCCCTTAAAGTCACTCGACACAAGCTGTCCGGCCTCGTAGCCCAGAATGCCTTTCAACTCACCATCCGCGGCCTTCTTCAGCGCGGCGTTCACCGCATCGGCTGTCGCCGGCTTTTCCGAGACGAAGGTGAGGTCCACGATCGAAACGTTCGGGGTCGGGACGCGAATCGCGAAGCCGTCCAGCCTGCCGTCCATCTCCGGAATGACAAGCTTCAGCGCCTTGGCTGCGCCCGTCGAGCTGGGGATGAGGTTGATGGCAGCGGCGCGAGCCCGGCGCAGGTCCTTGTGCGGGAAGTCGAGGATGACCTGGTCGTTGGTGTAGCTGTGGATGGTGGTCATGATGCCCGACTGAATGCCGAAGGTCTCGTGCAGCACCTTGACCACCGGAGCCAGGCAGTTCGTGGTGCAGGATGCGTTCGAAATCACATGGTGCTTGGCCGGGTCGTACTTGTCGGCGTTCACGCCCAGCACAACCGTAACGTCCTCGTTCGACGCCGGGGCAGAAATAATGACCTTCTTTACCGACCCCTGCAGGTGCGCTTTGGCCTTGTTCGCGTCGGTGAAAATGCCGGTGGACTCGACGATGATCTGCGCGCCGGTCGAGGTCCAGTCCAGCTTGGAGGGATCGCGCTCAGCGAAGACCTTGATGGTCTTGCCGTCGATGGTGATTGAATCGGCGGTCGAGGAAATCTCGTTCTTCAGGTTGCCCAGAATGGAGTCATACTTCAGCAGGTGGGCCAGCGTCGCCGGGCTGGTCAAATCGTTGACGGCGACAATCTCAATCTCGGGGTTCCCGAGCGATGCGCGAAATACGTTGCGTCCGATGCGGCCGAAGCCATTGATTCCAACCTTTACAGCCATTGAGGCGTCTCTCCTTCGTTTTGTCGCATGAAAATTTCCGTTGGCCTTTTGGTGAGGGGCGCGCCCGCGCAGCGCCAGCGCCTACAACCCCCATGTAGCCATGCTAGCACTCTAGTCAATAGATTTCTATTGCGGGACAGGAAACTCGTCTCCGCGAACACATTCAATTGCCTCTCACCGCCTTATGTGTTACATCCGATATATGCGCGAATGGATGCGCGAAAAAATGAGACGACGTTCCAAGCGTGGCCCGAACGACTCGGAAGCCACAGGAAAGATAGGCCAGGAAATCCCCGCGAACCAGCCGGCTCCCCTGCGCCCGTCTTACGAAGCTGCGCCCGCCGACGCCAGCGCACTGCCGGCCCGCAGCAAACACCCGGAGCCTGAAGTTCCCTCACCGCTTCCCCTCTCGCCGGAAACCGCCGCCGCTGTCGGCATTCCGCAGGAACCAGGGAAGCTCGAAGTAGAAACCCAGCCCGAATCGCCCTCCGTCCCGCCGCCCGCGCCTGAAGCGGCGGACCGCGCCACCGGTCCCAAGGGCTACGTGGTGCTCACCATTGGCCTGCCCGGCTCGGGCAAAACCACATGGTTCAAGCGCCGCGGAGTTACTCCGCTCTCTTCGGACCTGCTGCGCTCCATCCTCTTCGACGACATCGACGAGCAGCGCTACCAGGGCCTGGTGTTCTCCACCTTGCGCTCGCTGCTGAGGGCCCGGCTGATCGCCAAAATGCCCTGGAACTACGTGGACGCGACCAACCTCTCGCCCCACGAGCGCCGCCAGTGGATCAAGATGGCCAGGAGCTTTGGCTACGAAGTGCAGGCCGTCTTCTTCGATGTCCCGCTGGAGATATGCCTGGAACGCAACCATAAACGCGAGCGAACGGTAAGCGACGAGTCCATGCAGAAAATGGCCGAGCGCCTGCGCCCTCCCAACTTCAAGGAAGGCTTCTCCAAGATTGTGGTCGTGCGGGTAAAAAATCCCCACGCCGAGGCCATCCCCGAAACTGTGTAGAAAACTACCAATAGAATTAAAGGCCGGGCATACGTGCTCGGCTTTTTCTTTTCAAAGATGACCGCCGCTATCGAATTCCGCGAAGTCACCTTCACCGTGCAGAGCCGCAGGCTGCTTGACGGCATTTCCTTCGCCATTGAGGAAGGAATCACCACCGCCGTTCTCGGGCGCAGCGGCTCCGGCAAAACGACGCTGCTGCGCACCGTCAACCGCATGGTCGAGCCCTCTGCGGGAGACGTTCTCGTCAGTGGCCAGAGCATCCGCGGCGTTGACCCCATCCAGCTTCGACGAGGCATCGGCTATGTCATTCAGGAAACCGGCCTCTTTCCGCACTTCACCGTCGCGCGCAATGCCGCGCTTGTTCCGGAAATCGAAGGCCGTCCCCGCGAAGAACGTAACAGACGAGGTTACGAATTGCTTCAGGACGTGGGACTCGACCCCGCCACCTTCGCCAAACGCTACCCGCACCAGCTTTCCGGAGGTCAGCGCCAGAGGGTCGGCCTGGCCCGCGCGCTCGCCGGCGACCCCAAAATCCTTCTCATGGACGAGCCCTTCGGCGCGCTCGATCCGCTTACCCGCGCCGAAATGCAGGACATGCTCCGCGCCCTGTTGCAGCGGCTTAAGATCACAGTGCTGCTCGTGACGCACGATCTGGACGAGGCGCTTTATCTGGCTGACAACATCGTGTTGCTCTCGGAAGGCCGGATGGTAGCTCACCTCAAGGCTGATGAGTTCCTGCAGTCGACGCAGCCTGAAGTCCAGTCCTACGTCCGCGCCTTCCATCGCGGAATAAAACGTGAAGCCGGAGCGCGCCAATGAGCAATTTCCTCTCCCAGTACGGAGGTGAAATCGCCAGCCTCACGGTGGAGCACATATGGCTCACCGCTATTGCGATGCTCATCGCCACCGGCATCAGCCTGCCCGTCGGTATCTGGCTCACCCGCGCCCCGCGCTGGTCCGGCCCCATCATCACCATCGCCAACGTGCTTGAAACTATTCCCTCGCTCGCCATGTTCGGATTCCTGCTGCCGCTCCCGTGGTTGGGCGAGCGGGCGGCGCGCATCGCCATTGCCGCGCTCACTGCGTACGCGCTGCTGCCCATCCTGCGCAACACCTACGCCGGAATCCGCGGCATCGACCCGGCCGTGCTGGAAGTCGCCCGAGCCTTGGGAATGACGGGCACACAGCGTCTCTTCAAAGTTGAGCTGCCGCTCGCCGCCTCCTTCATTCTCGCCGGACTCCGCACCGCGACCGTGACCTGCGTGGGCATTGCTACGATCGCCGCCGCGGTGGGAGCGGGCGGGCTGGGCGAACTCATCTTTCGCGGAGTCGCATCCATTGACAACCGCCTCATCTTGGCCGGAGCTATCCCTGCCGCGCTGCTGGCGCTCGCCGCAGACGGCATCCTCGCGCTGCTGGAACGATGGCTGCGGGTGAGGAAATGAAGGGCCGCCTATTTGTCACTGCGATAGTTACACTTTTCCTGACCCTGCTCACCTCCTGCGCACCGCCACGCCCCGACCACCCCATCATCGGAGCCAAAAATTTCACCGAGCAGGTCATCCTCGGCGAGTTGCTCGCGCAGGAGATCGAAGCCAAGTCCCACCTGAAAGTGGAGCGGCGCTTCTTTCTCGCCGGCTCCTACATCTGCAATCAATCGCTCATCTCCGGACGCATCGACGCCTACGTCGAGTACACCGGGACCGCACTCACCGCAATTCTGAAACAGCCGATTAATCGCGATCCGGACCAGGTCCTCAATACCGTCCGCCGCCTCTATCAGTCGAAATACCAAGTCACCGTAGGTCCGCCGCTCGGCTTCAACAACTCCTTCGCCATGGTCATTCGCGGAGAGGACGCCCGCCGCCTGCACCTCACCACGCTCAGCCAGGCCGCAAAGTACACGCCCCGCTGGAAGCTCGGCGTGGGCTACGAATTTGAGCAGCGGCCCGACGGGCTGCATGGACTCGAGTCCGCCTACGGCCTGAAATTCGACGGCCCGCCGCGAACCATGGATTTAGGTCTTCTCTACCGCGCCCTCAACGCCCATCAGGTGGACATGGTTGCGGGCAACACCACCGACGGACCCATCCAGGCTTTCGGACTCACCATCCTTCAGGACGACAAGCACTACTTCCCTCCCTACCAGGCCGTGCCTTTGGTTCGCGATGCCGCCCTCAAGCGCTGGCCGCAGATTCAGCTCGCTCTCAACGCCCTCGCCGGGAAAGTCACCGCCGATGATATGCGCGCTATGAACGAGGCCGTCGACGGCCAGCGCCGCAGCCCCGCTGAAGTGGTGCGAGAATTTAGAAAGAGGAAGGGATTGTGAAATGACCACTCCAGCCACGCCCGCGAAACCCGAGCCCCACCTTGAGCCCTGGCTTCGCGGAAGCCACTCCGAGCTACCCGCCGCCCTTCGCGCCGTCCTCCACGCCTTCGAGCTGGCGCAGGAAGACGTGCACAAATGGACCGCCGACCTCAGCGAAGCCGAGCTTCACGCTTCGCCGTTTGGTCTGACGCCCATCGCCTTCCACCTGCGCCACATTCCGGGAACCCTCGACCGGCTCTTATCCTATGCGGAAGGCTTTCAAATTAATCACGAACAGCTTGCGGCCTTGAAAAGCGAATCGCAGCGCGGAGGCTCGCGGAAAGATTTGTTCGCCCAGTTCGATTGGGGCCTCAAGAGCGCAGCGCAGCGCGTCCGTGCCCTGGACGGCGTCAGTCTCGATCAACCGCGAGCAGTGGGCAGAAAGCAGTTACCCACCACCATCGGCGGACTGCTCGTCCACCTCGCCGACCACACCCAGCGCCACACCGGCCAGATCGTAACCACATCCAAATTGCTCAAAGCCTCGCACGCCGATCAAGCCCAGGGCGGAGTCCAGGGCCTCGCCTAAAGACAGCGAATCACAAGAATCGTCTGATCGTCTACCTGTTTCCCGAAAGCGTGCGCCGCCTCCAGAATCGATCCCGCCAGCTCCGGCAGCGCCGTCCCGGCATGCGTTCCAATCACCCGCTCCAGCCGCTCCACGCCAAACTCTTCCTCGCGTTTATCGCACACTTCCAGAATCCCGTCCGTCGCCACCACCAGCAGATCGCCGCACTCCATCTTGATCCGCTCGCCCTCGAACCCGGAAACCGGCAGCAGCCCCAGCGGAAACTGCTCCTCTTCCACCTTTGACAGCGCAAGACCGTTGGCGTGCCAGTGCAGAATCGGCGGACTCGCCGCCAGCGCATAAAACACCGCACCGTCCGCGCACAGCCGGAACCCGCTGAAGATCGCATACATGTGCGCCTCCTTTACAGTCGGCAGCACTGTGTTCAGCCGGTCCAGCAGCACCGGCAGCGTCCGGCTCGGCTCGCGCTCCGCGGCGTCCAGCAGCGCCGTCCGCGTCGCCGTCTTCAGCATGCCCATCA
>JBAUHD010000462.1:0-1957 GCA_049680085.1 Acidobacteriaceae bacterium | reverse complement strand
CCGGCGCGACGATGAGGCCCCTGGCGTCGAGGATTTCGGCGTCGCCGGGCTTGATCTTTCCGGGCGCATCGACGGCGGCGACTTTGCCCTCGGCGAGCAGCAGGTCGCGGGGGGCGTCGATGCCGCTGGCCGGGTCGATCAGATGTCCGTTGCGGATGAGAATGGGTTTCATCGCGAGCGCTCCTTTGCGCCGAGGGCGCGCGCGACGAGCGCCATGCGGATGGGCACGCCGTTGGCAACCTGCGTCTCGATCATGGACTGCGGGCCGTCGGCGACTTCGCTGGTGATTTCCATGCCGCGAATGATGGGCCCCGGATGCAGGATGAGCGCCGTGGGCGCGTGCGAGGCGATGCGCTCGGCGTTGGCCTGGTAGCGGGCCTTGTACTCGTCGAGATCAAGGGCGAGGCCGGCGAGGCGCTCGGCCTGAATGCGCAGCATCATGACGGCCTGCGATTGGCGGAGGGCGCGGTCAAAGTCGCGTTCAATCTCGATGCCGGGGCCCATTTGCGACGCGGCTTCCGGCAAGAGCGGCGGCGGGCCGCAGAGAATAACGCGCACGCCGAGCCGGGGCAGCAGCAGCGCGTTGGAGCGGGCGACGCGACTATGGAGAATGTCTCCGCAGATCGTGATGGTGACGCCCTTGAGCGTGTTTGCGGTGACGGGTCCGGATTTTTTGAGGCCGCTGAGGATGGTTCGCAGATCGAGCAGCGCCTGGGAGGGATGCTCGTGCATGCCGTCGCCGGCGTTGAGCACCGGCAGCCCGGTCGCGCGCGCGAGCAGATACGGCGCGCCGGAATATGGGCTGCGCAGGATGATGCACTCGGCTCCGAGGGCGCGGAGGGTGAGGCCCGTGTCCTTAAGGGACTCGCCTTTCTCAATGCTCGATGATTTGTCGCTGACGAGCGTGGTGTCGGCCCCGAGCGCCTTGGCGGCAAGCTCGAATGAGGTTCGGGTGCGGGTGCTGGATTCATAAAACAGCAGGGCGACGCGGCGCTTGAAGAGCCGCTGGACGCGCCGCGCCGGCGCTTCCTTTTCGAGGTCGGTCGCCAGCTTGAGGATGCGCTGTACTTCGTCCACTGTGAGGCTGGTGACGGAGATGAGCGAGCCGGGGTGGGTGGCGGAATTGGGACTAGAGCGGAAGTAGTGTTGGTGTACCCCCGAAAGAAATGCAGGTCCCTCCGCTACGCTCCCTTTGGTCGCTTCGGTCGGGATGACAAGGCTCGTATCTGGGCGCGCTAAAGTTGATTTGGCTCGAATCAGCGGGGATTTTTTTCGGGGCTGCGCGGACGGAGATTTTTTTGCCGGCATGAGCTTCAGTCTATGCGCTCCATCAGGATGACCTGCTCGTCATTGTCGATTTCGCGGAGCTTGACTTCCACGGTTTCGCGGTCTGTGGTCTGGATGGTGCGTCCGACAAAGCTGGCCTCAATGGGCAACTCGCGGTGGCCTCGGTCGATGAGCGCGAGTAGCTGGACGCGGCGGGGGCGACCGTGGTCGAAGAGGGCGTCGAGCGCGGCGCGAATGGTGCGTCCGGTGTAGAGCACGTCATCGACCAGGATAATGTCGCGCCCGGCGATATCGAAGCCGATAGAGCCGGGGACGACGGTGGGACGCGGGCCGTCGGTGGAAAGGTCGTCGCGGTAGAAGCGGATGTCGAGGACTCCGGTGTCGATGGGACGTTTCTCGATTTGCGAAATCAGCGCGCCGAGCCGCTCGGCCAGGGGCACGCCGCGGCGGCGGATTCCGACCAGGCCGAGGTTGTCGGCGCCGTCATTTTTCTCGATGATTTCATGGGCCAGGCGGACGAGCGTGCGCTCGATTTCGGAGGCCGACAGGATGCGGCCTTTATCGCGTAAAGATGGTGCCAGATTGGTTCCAGACATGATTCGTGCTCTTGCCGGATGATACGTTCGGACGGCGGCATGGGGCAAGTTTTGGGGACTGGCCGTCCAGGCAC
>JBAUHD010000461.1:0-3845 GCA_049680085.1 Acidobacteriaceae bacterium | reverse complement strand
CACCCAGGCAGGGCGCCCTTGTTGCGCTGGCGGCGATTGCGGGACTCTTTGTGGACAGCGCGCTGGGGGCGGTGCTGGAAAGTCGCGGATGGTTGAATAATGACGCGGTGAATTTTCTGTCGAGCCTCGCAGCGGCAGTAGTGGCCGCGGGGATTGGCAGCCGCTACTAATGCCGTGGCCGCGGGGATACGTGCTTTCCCAGGTCTCAAAAGCGAAATCTGCGGCACCCAAGTTGATAGTGCGATCACAAAATCACTCGATCACGCTGCTCGCGCCTGTTAACAGGCCCGAGTCCAAACTTTCTTATCCGGCAAGAAATGGGAGGGCATTATTTCGGTGCAGACCCCGTCGCTTGGGCGAGCCCGGCGACATACCTTTGCCAAATGCCCGCCAACGCCGCCCAATCCGACTTAGGCGGCTCTTCCCATGTCGACTCGGTCCGGGAAACAAAATAGAGCGCTGGGATTCCAATCGAAGGCTGCGCCTCCATATATTGCCACCAGGTTTCAAGTGTTGTTGAGCTTGCATTGTCGGTATCCACCAGATCCCATCCCGAGATGTGCGCAATCCGCGCCCGTTCTCGCATGGTTCCCACTACATCTCGCGTTGCATAATAGAGGTCGTTCAACCGTAAAACATCCGACGAATCGCGAAAAGCCGCATTGGTGGTCTGCGTCTCCACCATGGCATCGGGTTTCCAGCGATGCGTCTCAGTGTAAAGAATTTGCTGAAAGTATCGCACGGCCTCGATCCCCGCAAGCGCGGGACGCACAGGGAGGCCGGCGGCATTTGGCGCCCACACCCAATCCTCCTTGAACCCATCTATGCCGACCGTTTGAACAAGATGACGAATACGCGTCCGCAAGAACGCTTCGTAGGCCGGGTTCCCCAAATCCGGTGCGATATAGTTTCCGTGCGGATCACGCACGCAAAGTGCGCCAGGCACCCCTTCGGCGCTCGCCACCGGGCACCAGAGCACCACGTGCCGTCCACGCGTATGTTGGGCGGCTACAAAAGCTTTCATATCCGGCCATTTCTCCGTATCAATGTCGAATGAACCATATCCCTTTTGCCATTTGTCGTCGATGACAATAGTCCCCACCGGCAAATTGCGCCTCTCCAGCTCTTCCACCCATGCTTCATAGTTCTTTTGGGTTGATTCCGCATTCGGCGCGATGCCATGCGGCACGGCGAGCACTGTCTGCTCAGCCCACCCGCAAAACACGGGCAGGTGATGCCAGTGCGCGTCAGGATAGCTTGCTTCAGTGGCAAACCCGCTCTGTCGCAGCCAGTGGGTATAACGTTGCAGGGTATCCAGCGCGCTGTAGGCAAAGTGCACCGCAACCACTGGCGAATGGAACTCGTCTCCCGGGGTGTCTCTCATTGTTTGATAGCCCAGGTAATCCACCCACCAGGCGGCGCCGGCATAACGCGATCCAGAGTATTCGAGCGCGGGGAAGCGATATTGTCCCGGCCGAGCGCCAATGCCCATGCTCGCCCACTTGCCATCACGATGAAATGCGAGCATCAACGGTGGAGGGCTGAAAACCGGCATTTGCGCGGGCCGAAAATCTTCTTCCGAGCCGTGCGCGCGCGACCCGAATCCCAGAGTCTGCGGCTCGGAAATCGAAAATTCCCATTGATTGGCAAGATTGGGCGAGGGGGTCCAGTAGCGGTCTGTCATCAATGTCGAGTTCCAGGCACCTCCATCGCTTTCGCCCTTGTCCCAGCGTCCCGGCCTGCCATTCGAGAAGAAACAGCAGCGCCCCAATTTACCCTCGCCCGACGCGCTCTGGTCAAATTCCAAATGGTCTGGATAAAGACGCCAGTTAAATTCGCGCCGTTTCCACAAAGAACTGGCCGCCGTAGCTACAATTTCGTAGGGCGCTCCGGGCTTTCCCGTCTGAGGTGAGTGAACCCGGTACTGAATCCTGGATAGATGTTCTCGTTCTGTGGCTGAATCGAGTCCTGAAACCAACGGAAACCGGAACATGAGCTGCTGATCGGAATAAACATCGAGCGCGGGGACTGGCCCTAAATCGGTGCTGGTCAGCAAGCGTACTTGATAGGCCGAAAAATTCGCCTGAAACGCGCCCGCCGTGCTCGGCAGTGGATGCGGGTCCGGCGCTTGCGGTGTTTGGCCAAGGCCAGGTTGGCCTCGAAAGGCGAATCCCGCGGCTGTAAGCGTGCCGACTCCCAGGAAACCTCTACGTGAGAGGGTCATCGGCCTCTCCCGTTTGCATACGATGCCGATTCCATCACGGGGCGACGACCATTGGCCAATCTTCCCCATTGCCTCTCAGCCTGTTCTGGCCGCGTCTGAATGCACATATGCTTGATGCTCCTTGGGTACTCAAGGTCGGCTAATAAAAGGAAGCGTACACGATTACATTTGCGAGCGAATATACATATTTTTTTGTCGAGCCGCCCCCGTCAGCCGCGAATCCCGATCAGATGCTTGCAGCGCCAGAAGGTGTAGCTCAAAATTTCGTGCGTGGTGCGATTCAATCGTAGCTTGAAGGGAAGCGGCCGCGGGATAGGTCGCGGCGAGGTGAGGACATTGAGGCCCAGGCTTGAACAGATCGCATGAACGCGGAATAAATGAGTTCCGTCGCTGACCACCACGATGGTGCTGAGATGGTTGGCGCGCGCAATCACCGCCAGCCGCTTGGTGGACTGCTCAGTATTGGTGCTTTCCGTTTCGGCAATGATGGCGGAGTCGGGAACGCCATGCGCCATGAGGTAGTCGCGGCCTACGCCGCCCTCGGAATGTCGGTCCGCTGGGTCGCCGCCGCCGAGCGTGATGATGAGCGGCGCGATTTTCTGCTGATAGAGCGCGAGCCCGTGATCGAGTCGCGCCCGCAGGACAGGAGACGGGCGGCCGTCATATTCCGCCGCGCCAAAAACAGCAATGGCGCTGGCGGAGCGCGCCTGGTCGTGCGCGGCGTAATAGCGAATCTGCGACTCCACCCATGCCACCCACAGCACGGCGACGATCAGCACGAGCGCGGTGAGGATCCAGCCGAAGTGTCGCGGCCTTGCGGAAGCAGCACGCCTCGGCGAACGCAGATTGGTTTCGGGAACGATCATGGATTCCTGGTTCAATTGAAACAGGAATCACGAGTGCAGCGCCAGCGCAATCTGGTGGGTGGGAATCGCACCCTCACGCAGCACGCGCCACATTCCTTCGCCTTCTGATAAATCAACAATCGTCGTGGGAACGCCGCGCCCCGTGGGGCCTCCGTCCACGATCAGCGGAATGCGGTCGCCGAGCTGGTCGCGCACGCCCGCCGCGCTGGTGCATTCCGGAGTGCCGGCCAGGTTCGCGGAAGTTGCGGTGATGGGCAATCCAAAAGCCTCGACCACGGCGCGCGGAATGGCCGCGTCCGGCACGCGCAGCGCGACATTGCCGGTGTTGGCGGTGCTGCGCAGCGGCAGCCGCGAGCTGGCTTTCACGATCACGGTAAGCGGGCCGGGCCAGAAGCGCTCGGCCAAACGGTCGAGGTTCGTGCCCAGATCGCGCGATAGTTCATACGCCTGCGTGACGTTCGCGATCAACAGCGAGAGCGGCTTGTGCTTCAGGCGGCTCTTGATTTCGTAAATGCGCTCAACGGCTCGCAGATTCACCGGGTCCACGGCCAGCCCGTAAAACGTGTCCGTGGGGATTCCCGCGACCTTGCCCGCCCTCAGGCAGGAGACCACATATTGCACGCGGTCCGGTTCCGGCTCGTCCGGATGAATACGCAGAATCTCAGCCGACAAAACTCTCTCCACCTGAAAACGCAAGTTGCGCCGCAGCGCGCCCGGTCGCACGATGCGAGGCCATAAGAACATGGGCCGGGAAA
>JBAUHD010000460.1:0-4571 GCA_049680085.1 Acidobacteriaceae bacterium | reverse complement strand
CATCAGCAGTTGATGACGCGCCTCGGCGGTCAACTCGATGGTGATGTCGCGGTCGGCGAGCAGGCGCTCCAGGTCCTTGAGCCGCAGATCGACAATGCGCGACAGCTGGTCTTCGCCGAGCGGGCGGAAGATCACGATGTCGTCCACGCGATTGAGGAACTCGGGACGAAAGCTCTGCTTGAGCACGTCCATCACCTGCTCGCGCGCGCGATCGAAGGCGGCTTCGCTGGTGAGCGATTCACCCTGGAGGGCCTGCGAGCCGAGATTCGAGGTCATGATGAGCACGGTGTTCTTGAAGTCCACGGTACGGCCCTTGGAGTCGGTCAGGCGGCCGTCGTCGAGCACTTGCAGCAGCACGTTGAAGACGTCGGGGTGCGCCTTTTCAATCTCGTCGAAGAGCACGACGGAGTAGGGGCGGCGGCGCACGGCTTCGGTCAACTGGCCGCCTTCGTCGTAGCCGACGTATCCGGGAGGCGCGCCGATGAGGCGGGCGACGGCGTGCTTCTCCATGTATTCGGACATATCGATGCGGATCATGGACTGCTCGTCATCGAACAGAAATTCAGCGAGCGCGCGGGCTGTTTCCGTTTTGCCGACGCCGGTGGGTCCGAGGAAAATGAAGGACCCGATGGGGCGTTTGGGGTCGCTCAGCCCGGCGCGCGAACGGCGGATGGCGTTGGCAACGGTCTTCAGCGCGTCGTCCTGGCCAATGACGCGCTCGCGCAGGCGGCTTTCCATTTCGACCAGCTTCTTCACATCGCCTTCGAGCATTTTCGAGACGGGAATGCCGGTCCACTTGCTGACGATGCGGGCGATGTCCTCCTCGTCCACTTCCTCTTTCAACATGCGCGGGCCGGAGGCGTCGTCTTGCGTGGCCGTTAGTTTTTTCAGTTCATCTTCAAGGCGAGGTAGTTCGCCGTACTGGATTTGCGCGGCGCGCTCCAGATTGCCGCGGCGCGTCTGCTCGTCGGCCTCAAAGCGCAAGGCCTCAATCTGCTTCTTGACTTCGCTGAGGCGCGTAATGGCCTCGCGCTCTTTCTGCCAGCGGGCGCGCAGCCCGGTGGCCTTCTCGCGAAGTGCGGCTAGCTCGCGCTCCACTTCCTGGAGGCGGTCCTTGGAATTTTTATCAGTCTCGCGCTTGAGGGCGGCCTTCTCGATTTCAAGCGAGGTGGCCTCGCGGTCGATCTGGTCGATTTCCGTCGGGACGGACCCGATCTGGATGGCGAGCGAAGCGGCGGCCTCGTCCACGAGGTCGATGGCCTTGTCCGGCAAAAACCGGTCGGAGATGTAGCGGTGCGAGAGCGTGGCGGCGGCGACAATGGCCGAATCCTTGATGCGGACCTTATGGTGCGACTCGTAGCGCTCCTTGAGGCCGCGCAGGATTGCGATGGTGTCCTCGACGTTGGGTTCGCCGACAAAGACGATCTGGAAACGGCGCTCCAGGGCCGCGTCCTTTTCGATGTACTTGCGGTACTCGTTGAGGGTGGTTGCGCCGATGGCGCGCAGCTCGCCGCGGGCGAGCGCCGGCTTCAGCATATTGGAGGCGTCGATCGCGCCCTCGGCCGCGCCCGCGCCGACGATCGTGTGCAGCTCGTCGATGAAGAGGACGATCTGGCCATTTGAATCTTCAATTTCCTTGAGGATGGCCTTGAGGCGGTCCTCAAACTCGCCGCGATATTTGGCTCCGGCCAGCATGGAACCGAGGTCGAGCGCAATGACTCGCTTGTCGCGCAGAATTTCGGGCACGTCTCCATGGACGATGCGGCGCGCCAGGCCCTCAACGATGGCGGTTTTGCCCACGCCGGGCTCGCCGATGAGCACGGGATTATTCTTGGTGCGGCGCGAAAGCACCTGGATAACGCGGCGAATCTCCTCGTCGCGCCCAATGACGGGGTCGAGCTTGCCGCGCCGGGCGAGCTCGGTCAAATCTTTCGCATATTTTTCCAGCGCCTGATATTTGGCTTCGGGATTCTGGTCAGTGACGCGCTGCGTTCCGCGCACGCTGGTCAGGCTTTTGAGAATGGCGTCATGCGTCGCGCCAAAGCTGGCCAGCAGAAGCTGCGCGCCGTCGTTTTTGGCTTCGGCGAGTGCGAGCAGCAGGTGCTCGGTCGAGACGTATTCGTCCTTGAAGTTTTCCGCCTCTTTGAAGGCCTGCTCGAAGACGCGATTGAGCGCGGCGGAAGCGCCGGGCTGGGCCGCTCCTCCACTGACTTTGGGCAGCTTGGCGAGCGCGTCCTGCAACTTGAGCCGCAGTTGCGAGGCAGGCACACCGACCTTTTCCAGCACGGGCACGATGATGCCTTCGCTGTCCTGAACGAGAGCGGCGAGCAGATGGAGAGGCAGAATCTCCGGATTGCCGTGCTCGGCGGCAAGCTGACTGGCGGCCTGGACGGCCTCCTGCGATTTGACCGTGAATTTTTCCCAACGAATGGCCATCAAAGTTCCTTTCAGCTAAGAAGCGGATAGCTGATAAAACGGGCAGCTAAAAAGCGGCTGGCTGGTGAAGCGGGTTGCGCCAACCGGCTTTAGCCACCCATCTTTCCGCCACCCGTATTTTAGCCACCCGTTTCTTAGCTGGTCTTACGCCGCTTTGCTCTTGCCGGCTTCCACTTGTTTTGGCGCATGGCCCTGGCCAACCTCCACCTTGATCTGTTTCGGTTTGGCTTCGGGGCGCTTTTCAAGCTGAATCCGGAGCACGCCAGCATCATAATCGGCTTTCACGCTCTCGGCATCAACGGTGTTCGGAATGGTGAAGGCGCGATAGAAACTTCCGTAGCGACGTTCGATGCGATGGAAGTTCTCTTCCTTCTCTTCATTCTCAAACTTTCGTTCGCCGCGCACCGTGAGGTTGTTGTTTTCAAGCTGAATGTCGAGGTCCTCCTGCTTCATGCCGGGGACTTCGAGTTTGAGCACGATCTGGTGGTCATCCTCATAAATGTCCACCGGGGGAATGAAGGAGGCGGCGGCGACGGGTTCGCCTTCGCCACGGTTATAGTCCTGAAAGAGCGAGTTGAGGCGGTTTTGCAGAGTTACTACGTCACGAAAAGGGTCCCAGCGAGTGATCGGCATGATGAGTCTCCTGATTTGAAAATGGGCCGGGTGGAAGATCGGCCTGCAACTATTCAGATGGGAAATATAGCATTACAGTTGCATAAAATATGAGTGTATTAATATCAAGCTTCGATTCCATGGCAATAGTAATCTCAAAATACTTTCCCGCCACACAGCATAACTTTCGATAGCTCAATGACTTGCTCCATTCAAGATCTTTCACGCACCCCTTCCTGTTTACGATGCCTTGGCGAGAGAAAAAGTGACCATCGCCCAAGACCCACCTCGCGCGTGAGGGACAAGCAGATGGTCGCATTTGATTGGATGAATATGAGTTTTCGTCTCATCAACCATTTCCACTTGACCCATTTCCGGCGATGCCCAGACAATAGGGAAGGTCTTCTCCACTCCGATTCGAGGTTTTATGGCTGCCTTTCTGCTTCTCATCGTGGCTGTTTTCAGCCGGATTCTGCCCCATCCCGCATGGCTCAACTTCACGGCAACGGGCGGGGCCCTGCTCTATTTTGGGGCGCGCCGTCCCCTTCGCCAGATGTGGATTCCGGTTGTGGCGCTGGCGGCGACCGATTATTATCTGACGGCTGTCTTCTACAGCTATCCGTTTCACGCCTCGGCTTACCTGCTGACCTGGGCCTGGTATGCCGCGATCGTGGCGCTCGGCTATGTTTTGCTGTCGCGCAAGACTTCGATCTCGCGGGTCGGCGCGGGAGCGCTGATTGCGCCCACCTCGTTCTTCCTCCTTACGAACTTCGCCGCCTGGGTCGCGCAGCCGCAGATTTACCCTCGCGGATTCGGCGGGCTCAGCCTGTCCTATGCCGCCGGGCTGCCGTTTTATCGCAATGATGTGCTTTCGACGGCCATCGTCGTCGCCGTGGCTTTTGGCCTGCCGGTACTGGCGCGCCAGTTCGCCGAGCGCCATCAGGCCGCCAGCGTCTGAGCTCCGCGCTTCCCGATGTGCAAAAAGGGCGGCTTTCGGGCCGCCCTTTTTGATGAAGCCGTCGGCTACCGGTTTTCGACAATCGAGCGAAAGGCAGCTGAGGCGGCGGCGATGGTCTGGCGAATATCGGCGGGCGTGTGCGCCGTGCTGAGAAATGCGGCCTCAAACTGCGAGCAGGGGAGCCAGACGCCGTGCTGAAGCATGGCGCGGTGGAACCGGGCGAAGGCGGCTGTGTCCGATTGGGCGGCGGACCCGTAGTCGCTGACCGCGCCCGCCGTGAAGAACCAAGTGAACATGGCGCCGACCCGGTTCGTTGTGATCGAAACACCCGCGCTGGCGGCTTCGGTTGCCACACCGTTGACCAGCGATTCGCTTAGAGTTTCCAACAGAGGATAGACCTCCGCGCGGTGATCCTTCAGATACTGGAGCGTTGCGATTCCGGCGGCCATGGCCAGCGGATTGCCGCTGAGGGTTCCAGCCTGGTAGACGGGTCCGAGCGGGGCCAGCAGGTCCATGATGTCGGCGCGTCCGCCGAAGGCCGCGCAGGGCAGGCCGCCGCCGAGAA
>JBAUHD010000459.1:0-1884 GCA_049680085.1 Acidobacteriaceae bacterium | reverse complement strand
GGGCAAATAGCCGCGGCCCTCACAAATCAGGATAAAGATTTTTCGATCTTCTCTATAACCCGGCTGCAATTCGTTTCAATCTCATGTCCCCTCTTTTTTCTGCAATGCGTTGAAGCCGTTTGCCGCGCGTATCCGGTCACTCGAACCAACCAGCAGCCGAAACAGCATCGCCACCATAACCGCCAGCACGGCAATTCCAGCAAGCACCCGCGGATATCCGAATCGAGTCAATAAAATCCCTGTGCCCGCAGTCGCACCGGACGCCAGTACCGCGTTACAAAACATCGTCATCGAAGACGCCGTGCTGCGCTCCTCGTCCGGCACCCGGCTCATCAGTAGGTTGTAAAGCCCCGGACTGCTCATCCATTGCATTGCGGAGAATCCCAGATACATTGCCATGGCCAGACTCGCATTGTGCGTTGCCGCCATGCAGGCCAGAGCCACAGCCGTCAAAATCTGGGTGGCAACAATTCCATTGATCAGCCCAAGCGTCCGAAACAAAATGGGAGTCAGCAGCACCATGCAAAACTGCAAAATCTGGGCCGCTGAGAAAATCAGCCCGATGTTGAGCAGCGGAACATGCAGAGCGCGCGACAGATATACAGTAGCGAATGGATTGAACGCGGCCAGCACCGCGGACCACAGCGCCATCGTCGGCAAAAAGCGAAGCAGGAATGGATGGAGCCGCCATGATTTGCGTCGACTGAAGCGCCGCCCATTGCTGTTTGCCGACGCCTTGTCCTGAGGGGGCGGCAACCGCAATCGCGGCAAAACAACCAGCCCCATCGCCGCGATCCCGCAGGAAACCAGCAAAATAAGCCGCTTCACCTGCCCTGGATTCATCGCGATGCCGGCGTAGTTAAGCCATTGCGGGAGATATCCACAAATAGCGCCCCCCAAAGCGCTGGTTCCGATGCTTACGGAGAAGATCAGGCTGAAGCCCGAGGCGCGATTTTCCTCTGTCGTCAGGCCCGCCAACGCCGGCAAAAAGCATACTGCCCACAGGCTCATTGCCAGACCGGCCAGGAAGCCGAGAGCAATCTGCGGCGTTCGCCACATTACCACACAGCGCAAGGCTCCCAGCAATGGGGCAGCGACGAAACACACCATCAGCAGCGGACGCAACCCGAATCTCCGCGCCAGTTGGCCCACGGGAAGTGTGCCTGCAACGGTTCCCAGCGTGAAGGCTCCTCCTATGAGACCTATATCGCGGTCACTGAAGCGAAGGTCCAGCAAGTAAAGGTTGAAGAGAAAGAAATAGACCGCGAAGCCAAAATCGAAAAAAAAAGCAGCCGCGAAAAACGTCCAGAAGCCTCGGCTCAGTTGCTTCTTCCGCAACCATGCCGCAGGATTGCTCCACCAGCGGGTGGCGATATCCGCGGCTTCCCATGGCGGCGCCATTATTGCCCCTCCTGCGCCAGTCTCCGCAGGCGGTCAATTGCTTGATCAAGATCGCTATAACGAAGCTCGAATATCTTCGCGGCCAGCAGTCCTTCAATCGCCCGATATTGGACAGCGAGGGACTGTGCCGAACCGTAAAGCTGTTGCCGCATGAAATACCGGGCCACGTTCGTGCAATACGGTAAAAGCTCCAGCGCTTCTCCAGGACAGCGCTTGAGAAACACCAGATAGTCAACCCGCGCCACGTGTGAGCATGAAATGTGCGGCAGAGACGCCGTCAAGAGCTCTATCGACGGCTTGCCCGCGGCGCGCGGCGTGAGTTCCATCCCTCTGATCTCAGGGAACAGCTCCGCCGCGGTCGGGCGAAGACGCACCTGCGAATAATTTCCTGTCACCATTCGCGCGCCGCCACCGTTCAGCAGATAACTGGCATCATCCGTCACATACGTCCATCCGCGTCGCGCGCATGCGTACGATAACGAG
>JBAUHD010000458.1:0-11308 GCA_049680085.1 Acidobacteriaceae bacterium | reverse complement strand
CCCGGTCCTTAGCCACCCGGACTTTAGCGATCCGCTTCTTAACCGCCCGGGTTTTAGCTACCCGCCTTGTGGCAGAATCGAACCAATGACTGACCACCGCACTCAGCTCCTCCAGCTCCTCGCCCGCCTCTCCTTCAAGCTCGGAGACTTCACCCTTTCCTCCGGCGGCAGGAGCGACTACTACATCGATTGCCGCACCACCACGCTTCACGCCGAGGGAGGACGCCTGACCGGCCTCGCCATCCTCGATCTTTTGCGGGAAAAGGATCTGTTGCGCGAAAAGGGCCTAAGCCCCAAAGCCGTCGGCGGACTCACCCTCGGAGCCGACCCCGTCGTCTCCGCCGTGGCCATCGCCAGCGCCAGCCGCGCCCAGCAGCAGCCCGGTTCGTCACTGGTTCACGGCTTCCTCGTCCGCAAAGCCGAGAAGGCCCACGGAACCGCCCGCCGCATCGAAGGCTTCAACGAACCCGGCGCGCCCGTCCTCATCGTCGATGATGTCTGCACCACCGGAGCCTCCACCATCACCGCCATCGAAGCTGCGAAGGCCGCCGGCATGAAGGTCATCGCCGCCGTCTGCCTGGTCGAGCGCGAGGAGGCAAACGGCCGCCCCGCCGTCGAAGCCGCCTGCGACGGCGCGCCCTTTTTCGCCCTCTTCACCGCCAACGACATCCGCGCCGCCCATATCGCCCAAGGCGCAGTGTGACCTGGTTGTCATCCCGACCGGAGTCATTGCAAAGCAATGACGAAGCGGAGGGACCTGCTTTTTTCCTCCGCTGAGGGATCATCATCCAAAGAAAAGCCCCGGACTCGAAATCGAGTCCGGGGCCGCCAGCGTGCACAGGCCTGATTACGGCCGTGCCAGCATACTCGTCTGCGCGGGAACCGTCGGCTCCTGCCCCGTCGTGTTGGTCAGCAACTGAACCTCGACCCTCCGGTTCTCTCGCCGCCCCTTCGCCGTGCTGTTCGGAGCCACTGCCTGGTCCTTGCCAATCCCGATCAGGTAGAACTTGTGCGGAGGAATGCTGTACTTGGACGCCAGATACTGCACCACCGACTCCGCCCGACGCTGGCTCAGGTCATAGTTGTAGGCCGCCGAACCGGTCGAGTCCGTCCCGCCCGTTACCTCCAGCAGGTAGCCCTTCGCAGTGCCGAGCTGCGCCGCAAACTCGTCCAGCGCCGCCATGTCCTTGCGGCTCAGCGTCGCCTTGTCAAAGCCAAAGTGGACGCTGGTGTCCGCCGCCTGCTTGTAGTTGTCCAGGTTGGCGACCACGCTGGACAGCGAATCGGCCCGGTTCACGGCCTCCTGCGCGGCCTGCTGCGCCTGCTGGCTGGCCTGGGTCGCCCCCTGCGCCTGCTGGCTGGCCTTGTCCGCCGACTGCTGCGCTTGCTGAACTCCCTGCTGCGACCGCTGGTCCACGTCGCGGATGTCCCGGTTATTTTTCGCCGTCGCGTCATCCAACTCGTTGGTGTGCTCAATAATCGGAGTCGTCTGGCTGCGAACGTACTTCTTCGTAGTGCATCCGGTGGCGAGCAACAGGCAAACTGCGCCCACGGCTGAAGCGGCAACCATCGCATTTTTCTGGGTCCTTGCGTAGCTCATTCGTCGAACTCCTCGTTTCTTGTCCGATGCTTATTACAGCAACGCGGATGCCAAACCCTCAGCCTTTACCGGATTATTAAGAATCAATGGTTTACCCCAAGATGTCTCAACCCCCACCCGCAACCCGTCGCGCCCACCCGGTATTTTTTACCGCGCCCCAGCCCCATGTCCCCGGTTCGTTCCCCGGATAAACTGATAATGAGCCTTGCATTATGGACCTTGAAGAGAAGATTCGTTCCCTGCCCACCGGGCCCGGCGTGTATCTGTACAAGAACGCCGAGGACGAGGTCATCTACGTCGGCAAGGCCAAGAACCTTCGCTCCCGCGTCCGCTCGTATCTGCTGGAGACCTCGCAGGCCAACGCCAAGACCGGCTCCCTCATGCGCGAGGCCGTCGAAGTCGAGTACATCCTCGTCGAAAACGAGCACGAGGCTTTGGCGCTTGAAAACAACCTCATCAAGCAGCGCAAGCCGCGCTTCAACATCTTGCTGCGCGACGACAAGACCTATCCCTACGTAAAGTTGTCGCTCCGCGACCGCTACCCCAAGGTTTCAGTCACCCGCCGCATCAAGAAGGACGGCAGCGCCTACTACGGCCCATATTTTCCGGGAAACCTCGCCTACCGCATCGTCGAACTCATTCACCGCACCTTCCTCATTCCGGGCTGCAAGATCGATCTCTCCCACTACTACGCGCGGCCCTGCCTGCAGTTCTATCTCAAGCGCTGCCTCGGCCCCTGCGTCGAAGAACTCACCACGCCGGAAGCCTACAAAGAAGCCGTCCGCGACACTCAGATGTTCCTTGAAGGCCACACCGCCGATCTCGAAAAATCCCTCCACCGGCGTATGGACGAAGCCGCGCAGTCGGAAAATTTTGAGCGCGCCGCCAAATTCCGCGACCTGCTCATTACCATCAGCCAATTGCGGGAAAAGCAGCGCATCGCCTCCACGGAAAACGACGACGCCGATGTCTTCGGCTATCACTACGAAAGCGGAATGCTGGCCGCGAACCTCTTCCACATGCGCGCCGGGAAAATCGTCGACCGCCGCGAGTTCTTCTGGGAAGACCTCCAGGAACTTCTGATCGAAACCGAAGAAGCAAAATCGGAGGAACAAAATCCTCCGGTCGAATCTCCCGCCGTGCCCTTTCACGCCGGAGCCTTCTTCTCCGCCCTGCTCAAGCAGCTCTATATCGACCAGCAGTACGTTCCGCGCGTCATCTATCTTCCCGTCGACTTCCCCGACCGCGCCGTCCTCGCCGCGCTGCTTTCCGAGCGTGCCGGCCATCGCGTTGAAATCACCGTGCCCCTTCGCGGAGACAAGCGCTCCCTCGTCGATCTGGTCGGCCAGAACGCCCGGCAGAGCTTCGATCAGCGCTTCCGTGTCATGCAGCCCTCGCAGCGCGCCATTCAGGAAGCTCTTCAGGACACGCTCACGCTTCCCGACCTGCCGCGCCGCATCGAGTGCTTCGACATCTCCCACATTCAGGGAACTGAAACCGTGGCCTCAATGGTGGTGTGGGAAAACGGTGCGATGAAAAAGTCCGACTACCGCAAGTTCCAGATCAAAACGGTAGAAGGCGTGGACGACTTCGCCTCCATGCGCGAGGTGGTCACGCGCCGCTATCGCCGCGTCGTCGAAGAAAAGCAGACCATGCCCAGCCTCATCCTCGTCGACGGCGGATTAGGCCAGTTGCACGCCGCAGCCCAGGCGCTCGAAGAGCTCGGTCTCACGACGCAGCCGCTCGCGTCGATCGCCAAGCGAGAGGAGCTGATCTACCTCTACGGGCAGGAGGATGAACCCATCGTGCTGGAGCGCCGCTCACCCGTCCTGCACCTCATCCAGAAAATCCGCGACGAGTCCCACCGCTTCGCCATCACCTATCATCGCAAGCGCCGCGAAATGCGCGACCGCGACTCCGAGCTGCTCGCTATCCCGGGAGTCGGGGCGCAAACCCGCACCCGCCTGCTCCAGCACTTCGGCAGCCTGCGCAGCGTCGAACAAGCCGATGTGGAGGCACTTACTGCGGTGGTGCCCAGGAAAACCGCGGAGACCATCCACGCGCACTTTCGCGCCGACAGCTCTTCGCCGGCTCTGCTTTCAGTACTGAATGATCAGCAGTAAGGACTACAGCAGCGGATTATCAATGTCCGCGATGAACTTGACTCCTGGGACATGCCGCCTGGTCAGTTGCTTGTCTCCAGTAAGGAAGAGATCGACGCCCGCCGAAGCAGCGCAAGCCAGATGAATCGCATCTGCCGCGCGCAGTTTCTCCTTCGCGCGCAATCGGCTGAATGGGAGTAGGGCCCCCTGGTCGAATGGCAGAAAATGAAATCCCATTTCTCTAATCTTGTTTTGGACATTCGTTGCCTTTTCCGTATCGCCGAGCCATCGCGCTCCCGCCATTACCTCGCCCACAGCTAGATAGCTGCAGCAGAGATAATCGTTGCGTTCATACGATTCCGCTAGAATTTCCCGCACACGTTGCCCATGTGCGGGATTCCACTCAAGCAGATAAATAAACAGCATCGTGTCCCAGCAGATGCGCCTCACGCGGCGTCCTCATCATCGGAACGGACCCAACGTATAAACGCATCCGCACCCCCAAAAGACGCTATCTCTTTCTGTAACAGGCCACGCAACCCCTCTGTGAGCCGCGTCGCACGGTCACTCGGCGATTCAATCTGTCTGTCTTGATGCGCAGACCTGCGGATGACGCCTCCCTTGTCATCGTCATCCATGAGCCGATAATGCACTACAACCCGGGTTCCCGTCTGTGATTTTGGCCCCTCGATCTCCGTAATTTCCAAATGGTTTTCGCGTTGGAAAGTCTTTGTCTTTATGGAATTACAGACTAACGGCGTGTAATTCAATGGGAAATCCACCGCCTGCAACTCCTTCAGTAGGTCCTTGACTGCAATGGAAAACTCCCTGACTCCGGCTTTCTTCGCTGGTTCAACGTATTTCTGAATGGCAGTTGCCCGCACCGTATCCGCAAGCCTGATACTCATAAACTCCCTCTACAGACTATTTAATATATATTGATCTGTCTGTCAACAGCTTCCCGCGTCACTGCCTGAAGTATCATGCGAACAGCCTTGCCGCCGGAGACCCGATCCCGCTTGAATTCCACCCAACCGGTCACGCGCGATCTGCCTCGCGTTCTCGGAACCTCTCACGCGACCGCCATCGTTGTCGGCACGCTCATCGGCAGCGGCATCTTTCTTGTCCCGCATGAAATGATGCTGGCCACTGGCTCCTCCAGCCTGGTTTACCTGGCCTGGATCGCCGGCGGCCTGCTCTCGCTCTTCGGAGCCATGACCTACGCCGAACTCAGCGCCATCATGCCCTACACGGGAGGCGAATACGTCTACCTCCGCCGCGCCTACGGCGACCTCACCGCCTTCCTCTATATGTGGACGTGGTTCTCCGTGGCCAAGCCCGCTTCCATCGCCAGCGTCACCATGGGCCTGGCGCGCACGCTCGCCATTTTTGCGTCTTTTGCATGGCTCGATCACGCCGCCTTCCACGTGCCCTTTACCGTCTCCTGGGGACAGATCTTTGCCATCGCCGTCGCCTGGCTCATCACCGGGCTCAATTATCTTGGCATCAAAAAAGCCGCCGACTTCCAGCTTGTCTTCACCTGGCTCAAGGTCCTGCTCATCCTCGTCATCGTCGGATTTTGTTTCGCCGCCGCCACCGGCCACTGGAGCAACTTCAGCACCCTCTACCCCCACGCCCGCGGCGGCTTCAGCGGATTCATGATCGCCCTCATCGCCGCTCTCTGGGCTTACGACGGATGGAACGACCTCACCATGGTCTCCGGCGAAGTCCGCAATCCCGAGCGCAATCTTCCCGTCGCCCTCATCGCCGGACTCGCCATCGTCGGCATCCTCTATGTCGCCACCAACGCCGCCATCCAGTACATCCTGCCCGCCCCGCTCATCGCCGCCTCGCCGCGCCCCGCCGTCGATGCCTTCGCCGCAATCACTGGCCCGTGGGGAGCCGCGCTCGTTTCCGGCGTCATGGCCCTCAGCATCCTCGTCACGCTCAACGGAACCATCATGTCCGGCGCGCGTGTTCCCTTCGCCGCCGCCCGCGACCGCCTCTTCTTCCGCCGCATGGCTGACATTCATCCCCGCTTCCAGAGCCCCTCCACCGCGCTCATCGTGCAGGCCGTCCTCACCTCTGGCCTGCTGCTCGCCGTGGGACACTTTCAGCAGCTCTTTGAATTAGCCATTTTCTCCGAATGGCTCTTCTACATGGTTACTTCAACCACAATCTTCTATTTCCGCCGCAAGCTGCCGAAAACACAGACTTACCGCGTCTGGGGATATCCCGTCGTTCCTGCTCTCTTCATCGTCGCCGCCGCCGTCTTGCTCTACTACTCCTATGCCGAAAACCTGAAGAACTCCATCATCGGAAGCGGCATCATCCTTCTCGGAGTTCCCCTCTACCTCCTCTTCCGCCCTCATACTCAATCCGCGTCCGGCTGATACACTTACAGCAATTCTTCCAGGAGCAGTCTGTGTCTGAAAATGAAGTCAAGATCACCGCGCGCCTCAACGGTCCCTTCCGCGTGGAAGGCCCCATCAAGCTTGTGGATCCCAATGGCAACGAATGGGATCTTACCGGCAAGGCCGCCATTTCTCTCTGCCGCTGCGGAGCCTCCAGCAACAAGCCTTTTTGTGACGGCACCCACAAAACCATCGACTTCCAGGCTGCGGAACTGGCCCCCGTCGCCGTCGAAGCTCAAAACCCTTAATCCACTCGAAGGGTGCCATTCTGACCGAAGCGACCGCAGGTCGCGCAGTCCAAAGAACCTGCATTTCGCCCTCGTTGCATCGATTTCATCCTCTGGCGACTTAACTCCCTGATCCCTGATGGAATGAACCCTGGAGCGGTCTTCAGCATCCATATTGCTGGAGACCGCACTTGTCCAGACCCCCTGTCGCTTCCCATCTAGGTTTCGTCCTCAAACTCATAGCGAAATCGTTTCGTCCGGCTGTCGGTTCCCAACATAAACCCGAGGTAGTGGATCCCTGCGAGCTCGGCGTCACCTTCATTGGCCACGCCTCGTTCCTGCTGCAACTGGGTGGCCTCAACTTCCTGATCGACCCTGTTTTCGCCTACTGGCTCGTCCTGATCCATCGCCTGCGCAAACCCGGCGTCCGCGTCCAGGACCTGCCGCCCATTGACGCCGTGCTCCTCACGCACGCGCACATGGACCACCTCAACTTCCCTTCGCTGCGCAAAATCATTCGCCACACCCGCACGCTGACCGGCAAAGCTCCCATCGCCATCGTGCCTCTGGGTGTCGAAGACCTGCTCAGCGGGTTCGGATTCTCTGAAGTCCGCACGCTCGACTGGTGGCAGTCCACCAGCCTCGGCGGCGTGGATATCACCATGACGCCCGGCCGGCACTGGGGGGCGCGCGTCTTCCACGACACGCATCGCCGCTTCGGAGGCTATGTGCTTCGCCACAGCCAGCACTCCGTCTATCATTCCGGCGACACGGGCTATCTCCCGGTATTCGCGGAAATCGGGCAGCGCCTCGCCCCGCAAACCGCGCTCCTGCCCATCGGGGCCTATTCTCCGGAAAGCTTCCGCCGCGTCCACATGAATCCCGAAGACGCGGTTCGCGCTTTCCTCGAACTCCAGGCGCAGCACCTCATCCCCATGCACTACGGGACCTTCTCCCTCTCTGAAGAACCCATGGACGAGCCGCTCGAGTTGTTAATGAACGCGGCAAAGAAAGCCGGTGTATCTTCCGCCATCGACCCGCTGCGAGAGGGAGAGTCCCGCGTCTTTTCCCATCAGCAAGCGTTATCTCATCCGGCGTGATACCCGTTATCATCCTCCCCGCTCTTGTATAGTTGAGCAAAATGGCCATGGGGAAAGCTCGTTATTCAATCGGGGTGGATTTAGGCGGCACCAACCTCCGCATCGCCGCCTACACTCACGAAGATGGGCTGCTTGAAACCATCCTTCTGCCCACCCGCCTTACCGCGGGGCGCGATGCGGTTGTCGCTGATATGTGCGACGGCATCGATTCCATGCGATACCGCCACTCATCTTCCCGCCACCTCGCCGGAATCGGCATTGGCACACCCGGCCCGCTCGAACTTCCCGCCGGGGTGCTCCACAATCCTCCCAACCTCACCGGGTGGGATGGCTTTGACCTCCGCGCCGCCGTCGAATCGCGCCTGAACCAGCCCATCGCCCTCGAGTGCGATGCAAATGCCGCCGCCCTCGCCGAGTGGGCGCTGGGCCGTGGACGCAGCATGAAACTCGACTCCCTTTGCATGTTGACCCTCGGCACGGGTGTCGGCAACGGCATCATCCTCAATGGAAAGGTCTGGGACGGCGCAGCAGGGATGGCTGGCGAAGCCGGTCACGCCACCATCTACCCCGACGGGCCCGCCTGCCCCTGCGGCAACCACGGCTGCCTCGAAATGTATGCCTCGGCCACCGCGGTCGTCCGCACCGCAAACCAGCGCATTGTTAATGGCATGGCGCCCGCCCTCGATGGAACAGAGTGGACCGCCCACTCTCTCGCCACCGCCGCCGCTCAAGGCAATCCCGATGCCAGGCAGATTTTCGCAGAAGCAGGACGCGCCATCGGCATTGAACTCGCCGCTCTCGTCAACACCCTCAACCTGCCCCTCTACGTCATTGGCGGAGGTCTGGCCCAGGCATGGAGCCTGATGGAGAAGAGCATTTTTGAGGAGCTGAATCAACGCAGCTATGTCTACCGGCTTACCGCGCCCCAAAGCCCCATGGCCGCACGCAATCCAGCCGGAACCACCCACGTCCTGCCCGCGGAACTCGGCCCCGACGCCGGCCTCCTTGGAGCCTGCATTCTCCCTTTCACGAGAGCCATCGCGATTGAGGACGCGGCAAACATGCTTCGGGTCTGACATCGTCGTCGATCTGGAGGCTGTCATGCCCCATCGCATCATCGATCCCGAAGCCGCATCCTGATCTCGCCCTCGCTTTACGACGCATTCGTTTCAATCTGGTTCATCGGCAAATCCAGCGCGAATGCCGGGGCATTTCCCTGCTGTGCCCGCACCCAGATTCCATGGAAGCCAGCGCGCAGTTCAGGATATGACTCCAGCATTGCTGCCATCAATGCCACGACCTGCTTCCGCGCCGCAACCGGATCACGCAACTGCGCTATTTGTGTTGCGTCCGGAACGTAGTTGATTTCCAGGTCCAGACCGCCAAACTCCGTTGTCGTGCCCACCGAGGTAATCGAAAAGGCGGAACCATTCGCATTCAGGATCATTGGCTTTGCTCCCGGCAGCCCCGCCGGCTGCGCCGCATCCATTTCCTTCTTCAGCTTCTGCATATTGGGGCTGGACAGGAACTCCGCCGGGTTCAGCAGATACGCGGCCGTCTGATAGTAGAACCAGGCATTCCAGTTCATCTTTTTCTGCGCATACTCGCGCGCCTGCTCCCAATACCAGACGCCGTTGTGCCCGGCCTCCATCATCGGCCTGCTGACAAACCCCGCCAGCATCCAGCCGTTCGCGGGCGTTTCCGACAAGATGAGCGCAATCTGCTGCGGCTTCGGCACGCCCGTCGCGTGAACAATCGTCAACCCATACTTCCCCGGCGGCAAGTTCGAAAACGTCAGCATTACCACCGGCGTGCCGCAATAGAATTCGGTCTGCGACGAGCCCGCCTGCTCGCTCGAAGCGTCCATCGCATACACGTTATCCACCGTGATGGTCGCGCTCTGCACCAGAGGTTTCAGCCGGTTGGCCGCCGACGCAATCGCGCCAAATTGCGACGCTACCGCCGGAATGGTCTGGGCCCGAAGAGCCTGCACGTCCCCAGTCTGCACCTTGCTCACCATGTTGCGCGCAACATTGGCCAGCGCACCGCGCTGCGCCGCCGTCATCTGCGATTCGGTCTCGCAGGTCGCCGCCCCCGCCATCCGCGGCAGGAGCAGCCCGCTCACCGCCAACATTGCCAGAACATATCGCCAGCCCGTCGTTCTCAATCGCATTTGTCCTCCAGCCGCCTCCCTGCGCCATAAGCGCAAAAAGCATTGCAAGAACGTAAGATGCCGGACCTGTTCCATGAGCACAGCAGTCTAAAACTCTGTTCTGCCGAAAGAAAAATGGTCACACGGCGAGGACTTTTGATCTCCGCATACTTGTTCAGCCGCGAGATCCCGTGGAAGTCTTCCCGGTAGATGCGCTCTCGATTTGATCCATCTCGGCCCTCAAAGCGCGCACATCGTCTTTCAGCACCGCGAACCGCGCAAACTCATCGGCCGCGGTCTCGCCCAAATTGACATCCGGTTTCCGGAACCGCACCGGGCTGTCGATCCGGGTCTTCAGAGAACAGTGAAACTCCGCCGCGCCCGTCCGCGCCGCGATCGCTTCGATATTTCCCAGGCGAATGCCGCCCGCGACCATAATGCCAATTCGGTCCTTCGCCGCCCGAACGAGGCTCGCGACGCGCTCCGCGCCCTCGCCAATACTCTTGCGGCCACCGGAGGTCAAAATGCGGTGCGCGCCGGCTGTTACAACCCGGGAGAGCGATTCATCCATATCCGCGGACATATCGAACGCGCGGTGAAACGTCACCTGCATGGGATGAGCCAGTTCCACCAGTTCACGGGTCCGCGCGATATCCACGTGCCCATCCACATCGAGCAGCCCCAGAACCACGCCGTCGGCCCCGAGTTTCCTCGCCTGCACCACGTCCTGCCGCATCATTTCGAATTCGTAGTCGGTGTAGAAGAAATCGCCGCCTCGGGGGCGAATCATCACAAAAATTCCGAAATCCACCTGCTTCCGAACCACCTGGATCAGGCCCGCGCTCGGTGTGATTCCTCCTTCCAGCAGATCGCTGCACAGCTCAATCCGCTGCGCGCCGCCCTCTTCCGCGGCCATGGCTGATTCCACCGACTCGACACATATCTCTAGTTCCATGATGGCTGCTTCCGATCTTCTCACACGGCTGACGCCTCAAACAGGCTGCCGGTCATGCCTGCGTCAGCATTGCCTATGGCGGACTCACAGCAACGCGCGCATCGCGGTCTGAATGATCCTGAGCAGCGGAGATGAGCAGCGTCCAGAAGGAAAACCGGGCAGAAAACCAAAGTCTTTCGTCGATGTTGGGTGCCGAGGAGGGTGCTGAACTGTCGCTATTTAAGCAACAGAAGAGTGCCCCGGAGGACTTATCTCCTGCTTCTTGCACCCGCCATGGTCGATGAGTGATTCGCGCTGCAGTCGGCAGTTGAGTGTCGAACCGGTTGGATCGCTGAGCACTGGTCGACATGTCGGTAAAAATCGGATTCGATGAGTGCATTGGACGATGCACTCACCGAGATACGCCGAATTCAGATGGCCGAGAAGCCGCCGTCGACAGCCAACTCCACCCCATTCACGAAGCTCGAATCGTCTGAAGCAAGAAACAGCGCGGCCGTCGCAATTTCCTCAGGTTGACCCATCGTTCCGCGCGGGATCAGGGATTCAAACATCTCCTTTGCCTCCTTGGTGAGAACTTCTTCCTGCATCGGTGTGGCGATCGGCCCCGGGCCCAGCACGTTCACCCGGATATTTCTGCCCTTCAGTTCGTTGAGCCACGTGCGCGCGAAGGAGCGCAATGCCGCCTTGCTCGCCGCATACACGCCGAAACCAGGAAAACCCTTCACCGAAGCAACGGATCCGGTCATGATGATCGATCC
>JBAUHD010000457.1:0-2846 GCA_049680085.1 Acidobacteriaceae bacterium | reverse complement strand
TTCCGTTGATGGTGAAGTCGCGGCGGAGGACGTCTTCTTCGGCGCTTTCGGAGAAGCGGACGGCGTCGGGACGGCGGCCGTCGGAGTAGGCTCCGTCGCTGCGGAAGGTAGCGACTTCGGTGATGATCTGCTGGCCGCCGAGTTCGTCGACGACGAGGATGACGCCGAAGTGCGCACCGACGGCGAAGGTTCGGGGGAAGAGCTTGAGGACGGCTTCGGGATGGGCGCTGGTGGCGATGTCGAAGTCAGAGGGGGCGTGGCCGAGGAGGAGATCGCGGACGCATCCGCCGGCGAAGTATGCCTCGTGGCCCTCGGCGCGGAGGCGCTGGACGATGCGTTCGGCGGCGATTTGGGGCGGGGGCTTGGGCACGTGTCTACTATAGAGGTTGAGATGCTTGAGGGATTGCATTCCGGGCTGATTCTGGGCATTGAAAGCTCGTGCGACGAGACGGCGGCGGCGGTGGTGCGGCGCGGGGCGGAGACGCTGTCGAATGTGGTGGCTTCGCAGATTGCGACGCATTCGCCGTATGGGGGCGTGGTGCCGGAGCTGGCTTCAAGGGAGCATCTGCGGAATATCGTTCCGGTGGTACGGGCGGCGCTGGGCGAGGCGGGAGTTGGGTTCGCGGACCTGGACGCGATTGCGGTGACGGAAGGACCGGGGCTGGCCGGAGCGCTGCTGGTGGGCATCAGCTATGCGAAGGCTCTGGCGTTTGCGCTGAGGAAGCCGCTGATTGCGGTGAATCATCTTGAGGGGCACATCCACGCGGTTCTGCTGAAGCAGGCGGAGCTTGCGGCGCAGCGGGAGGGCGAGGAGTTAGAGTTTCCGGCGCTGGCGCTGGTGGTTTCGGGCGGACACACGCATCTGTATCTGGCGCGGCGGCGGGGCGAGGGTTGGGCGTATCGCAATGTGGGGCGCACGGTGGATGATGCGGCGGGCGAGGCCTTTGATAAGGTGGCGAAGCTGCTGGGGCTGGGGTATCCGGGAGGGCCGTGGATAGACGCGCTGGCTCCGCATGGGAACTCGGAGGCGGTGCCGTTTTCGTTCGCGCAGGTGAAGGCGAAGGCGCATCGCCAGGGCAGCGCGGAGGCGGTGGCGGCGAAGACGCTGTTTTCCTTTAGCGGGATCAAGACGGCGGTGCTGCGGTATACGCAGGTCCACGAGATGGGGACGGGGATTGAGGAGCGGCGGAAGAAGCTGGCGGAGCGTCCGGGGATTCGGGCGGCGGAGGCTCTGGAGTTTTTGGACAAGAAGACGCTGGATTTAATTGCTTCGTTTCAGCACGCGGTGGTGGGGGATTTGCTGCGGAAGACGTTTCGGGCGGCGGAGGGTTTTGGCGCGGCGAGTTTGCTGGTGTCGGGCGGGGTGGCGGCGAATCGGGAATTGCGGGTGCGGTTTACGGCGGAGGCTGCGGAGCGCGGGTTGCCGATTGCGTTTCCGTCACTGGCGCTCTCGACGGACAATGCGGCGATGATTGCGGCGGCGGCCTGGCCGAAGTTTGCGACGGGGGAGTTTGCGGCGGAGACGGTGTCGGCGGATCCGGGGCTGGCGTTGGGGGACTAGCCGTGAAGGGGTTCGGGTTTCGGCTCGGTCGCCGTCATTTCCTTGATTCGCAGGATGGCCGCGTCCAGTGTGGTGGGCACGGCGTTGGGACGCGCGTTGCCGAAGCGGGCCAGCAGCGTTTCGCCGTCGCCATCGCCGCCCCACAAGCCCACCAGGATGGGATTGCGCGGCAGGCTGTCGCGCAGCGACTGCGCGAGTCGTCGCGCCTGCGCGAAGGCGAATGGCGGCACGGCGGAGATACAGAGCACGGTTTCGGGATCTTCGGCGAGGCGGGAAAGAATTTCCGGAGTGAGGGAGCGAGTGGAGAGCAGCATGGTTCCGTAACCGCACTGTTCGAGCAGTTGCGCGAGCATGGTGGCGGCGATTTCATCCACATCGTCCTCCGCCGGTACGCAGACCACCGGGTGAGCGCGGGCGGCGACGCCTTCCGAGCCGGACGGCCCTTCGGGCGGTCGCTGATAGTCGGTGAGTTCGGCGACCAGCTCGGTGACGCTCTGATGCAGCCAGGAGCCATGCACGGAATCGAGCACGCCCTTGTGCCGGTCCTGCTCGCTGAGGATGAGGGCGGGCAGGATCACGCGGTCGTAGAGCTCCAGCAGAGTGTGGCGATCGAGAAAATCCTCGGCGATCTGGTGGGCCTCGGACTGGTCCATGGCCAGCAGGCGCTCGTAGAAGTGGGCCTCCGGGGAGAGTTCGGCGTCCTCGCCGAGCAGGATGTTCAGGAACGACATCTGCGGAATGTAGCGGCCCATGACGATGAGGCAGACGGTGAGCGGGGTGGAGACGATCAGGCCGGGCCATCCCCACAACAAAGTCCACACCACGGCCATGATGAGGAGGGCGAAGGCAGAGATTCCGGTACGGCGGCCATAAATGTGTGGTTCGATGAAATTGGCGACCACGAATTCGAGTCCGGCAAAGAGCAGCAGCACCCAGAGCGCGTGCAGCCAGCCGGGAAAGACGGCGAGCGTAAAGGCAATGGTGGAGATGCCGCCGGCGAGGGTTCCGGCATAGGGGACCATGCGCAGGATGCCCATGAGCGCTCCCCAGAGCGTGGCGTTGGGGATGCCGAGGAAATACAGGCTGACGCCGAAGAGGACTCCATAGGCGGCGTTGAGCAGCACGTTCATCACCAGGTAGCGGCTGATGCGCGCCGCGGCCTCGTTCATGGCCTGCGACATGATGCTGATGCGCCCGCGGCCGGCGAGCAGCAACAGGCGGTTGCGCAGATTCTCGTGCTTCACCAGCATGTAGAAGGTGAAGATGAGGATCATGAGCAGCGCGC
>JBAUHD010000456.1:0-3538 GCA_049680085.1 Acidobacteriaceae bacterium | reverse complement strand
GCAAGCTCGGCCAATGCCCTGCGACGCGCCCGTGATCAGTGCGGTCCTTCCTTCGAATGACATAAGCGGATTATAAGGGCTCAGGGCTCAGGGCTCAGGAGAGCAAAAGCTCCGACCGACATTCGTGCAATAGCTATTTTCGATTTCGAGGCACGCTGAACCACTCTGAACGCTCAACCCAGCACTCAACCGCCCTCCTGTGCCCTGGGCTCTGAGCCCTGAGCCCTGTACTGTGCTCTGTACTTCACCCGCTCCCCATTCAGTTCCGCCCCCAGCAGGATCGCCAGCCCCGTGAGGTAGAACCAGATCATCAGGCCGACCATCGCCCCCATCGATCCGTAGGTCGCGTTGTAGTTGGAAAAGTGATTCAGGTAAAAGCTCAGGCCCGTCGAGCTCAGGAACCAGACGGCAATCGCCAGCACTGCTCCGGGCAGCGTCGAGACAAAGCTGTGGCGCGCATTCGGACCCAGGTAATAAATCAGCTCCAGCGCCGCCACGAACGTGAGAAACGTAATCAGCAGCCGCAGCAAGGGCCACAGCCGCACCACCGGCAGCGTCGTCGACACGTACTGCTGAAGAAAATGCCCGAACTGAGGCCCCACGATATAGGCCACCAGCGAAATCGTCACCAGCGCGCCGCTGGTCAGCGCCAGCAGCAGCGCGCGAAGCCGGTCCCGCCACCAGGGCCGCGACACCGGCACGTCATAGGCAATGTCCAGCGCCTCAATCAGCGACGCGAACCCGCCCGAGGCCGTCCACAGATAGCCCAGCAGTCCGAATGACAGCAACTGGACTCGGCCCGGCCGCAGAATCCCGATCACCATCTCCTCCACAAACCGCATGGCGTAGGCCGGAACCAGGCCCGCGATCATGTTCAGCAACTGCTGGAACAGGTTGGGAATCGGCAGAAACTTCAGCGCCGAGGAAAACACCACCAGCAGCGGAATCATCGAGAGCAGGAAGTAAAATGCCAGCGCCGCCGCCACCGTCCATACGCGCGTGCGGATCAACTCCCGCGCCACTGCTACGGTCAGCGTTCGCGTTTCTTTCCAGAAGCCCGCCGTATCCTGCCTCAGGCTCTCCGTCGCCCGCCTTACCAGGTGCGGACCGCCAGCCGGAACGCGATGGGCGCGCTTCCCACTCATAGCTTTAAGGGATGCCGCATTGTGGCGGGCGTGTTCCCCGGAATGTGGATTAGGATGTTAGGCAACTCTGAAGGAGAGCCCTCCCATGGTCCACACCAGGCGTCTCGCCCTGTTTCTGTCCTTCGTTCTCGCCGTTCCTTCGCTCTTCGCCGCCGTCCAGCCCCGCGAAGTCTCCTTCCCCAGCGGAGGCGAGACCGTTCATGGCTTCCTCTACACACCCTCCGCGCCCGGACCCCATCCCGCCATCGTCGTCATCCATGAGTGGTGGGGACTGACGCCTTGGGTTAAAGAGCAGGCTGCCGAGCTCTCCGATCAGGGCTACGTCACGCTCGCCGTCGATCTCTACCGCGGCAAAACCGCTTCCGACGCTGAAACCGCCCACGAGCTCATGCGCGGACTTCCGCAGGACCGCGGCGTGCGCGACCTTGTGGCCGCCGCCAATTACCTCAAGACCCTCAAGTCCGTCGATCCCAGCCGGCTGGGCGCGGTGGGCTGGTGCATGGGGGGAACTTACGCGGCGCTGTTCGCCGTCGCTGACCCTGATCTGCGCGCCGTAGCCATCAACTACGGAGCCCTTCCCACCGACACCGCCGAGCTTCAGAAAATCCACGCCGCCATCCTCGGCAACTTCGGCGCGCTCGACCGGGGCATCACGCCCGAGGATGTCCACAACTTCGCCTCAGCCATGAAAGCGTTAGGCAAGCCCGTCGAGGTGAAGGTCTATCCCGACGCCGGCCACGCCTTCGAGAACCCGGACAACAAAGGCGGCTACCGCCCCGCCGACTCCCGAGACGCCCACGAGCGAATGCGCGTCTTCTTCCAAAACCACCTCAAACAATAGCTAGTCCACGCCACCTGAAAATTCCGGCCGGGTGGCCCACTCAAGCGCTTTTGCTTGAGTGGGGAACAGCCTACTCACCCGGGATAACCCCGCCGCAACACCCTTCATCTCACCCCTCAATCCACAGTGAGGAACCCATGATGGAAGAGATGGCAGCCGAAACGCCGCAGCCCCAGGAAACAAAACCCATCGACGAGACATTGCAGAAGCTCGTCGACAAAGCCCTCTACGGCGGCGGAACGGAAACCGCCCAGTCCATTCGAAACTTCCTCAATGGGACGTGGCTGGGCGAGCCGCTTCACGCCAGCCTGACCGACGTGCCGCTCGGCGCGTGGACCGTCGCCCTGGTCTTCGATTGCCTGGACTCGATGAAACACCGCCGCGAGTTTGCCGCCGCCGCCGATGCTTCCATCGCCATCGGATTGGTGGGAGCGGTGGGCGCCGCCGTCACCGGATTGGCCGACTGGTCCGATGTCGATCCCCCCGCGCGGCGCGTCGGCATGTTCCACGGACTGCTGAACCTGACCGCGACCACCCTGTTTGCCACGTCCCTCGTCCTTCGCAAAAGCAAGAAGCGCGACCGGGGCCGCCTCTGCGCCGCCCTGGGATTTTCCGTCGTGCTGGCGGCGGCCAAGCTGGGCGGCGATATGGTCTACAAACACCGCGTCGGCGTGGACCGCACCAGCGGCCAGTCCTTCTCCGAAGAGTTTGTCGAGGTCATGGCGGAGTCGGCGCTGGAGAATGACAAGCCCACCCGCGCCGAACACAATGGCGTACCCATCCTGCTGGTGCGGCGGGCAGATCGCGTCTTTGCCCTCGCCGAAACCTGCTCCCACTTTGGCGCGCCGCTTTCCGAAGGCAATCTGGTCGGCGACAGCATCGTTTGCCCGTGGCACTCTTCCCGTTTTGACCTCGCCGATGGCCACGTCATCAACGGACCGGCGGTCCATCCCCAGCCCTGCCTCGAAGCCCGCATCCGCGCAGGAAAAGTGGAGGTCCGCAGACCGCCCGCGCGGCCGTCAATCCTCAATTGACCGGACCTGCACTCAGGGTTTCCATGCGGAGAGGGGTAGAGCGTGTGGGCTCGGTGGCGACAAATCCGCCCCGCATCTAGATGTGTGCCAAAACAGGTCTTCTCCAAAAAAAATTCTTGCATTGACCCGTAACCGCATGGTAACTATGCAACGAACACTTCATTCCTCACCCGTATCGCCCAACTCCAAAAGGGGGCCCGGTGGAAGTGCGGTCGAAAGGCGGCCCTGTTTTGAATATCGGCTTGATGATTCGAAGCTATCGTCTGCAACGAGGAATGTCCCAGGGAGATATTGAAAAGCGAACCGGCCTGCTTCGCTGTTATCTCTCCCGCGTCGAGAATGGCCACACTGTCCCGTCGCTCGACACGCTGAACAAGATTGCCGGAGCGCTGGATGTGCCTCTGGCCCAGTTCTTCTCCGACGGCGCTCTCAACGCCAGCCTGGACACCGAGGCACTGGGGGATGAGGAACTCCGCTTCCTCAACCAGATTCGACGCTACTCGACCAACCTCAACGAA
>JBAUHD010000455.1:0-3792 GCA_049680085.1 Acidobacteriaceae bacterium | reverse complement strand
CTCAAACATCGAGCAATCCATTCGATGTCAACAGCAACGCCTTGAGCATCCCTCGCACCCCAGCTCAAGTCCTCAACATCGTCTACCACGGAGGCAACTGCTCCGGCGGCTTCTATCCCGAAGGCATGAACGGCTCCATCGTCTGCAAGTCGTAAGGGATGAACAGCATTGAAAAGGGGAGCCGCACTCCGGCTCCCCTTATTTCCACGCCTTCCCCGACCTCGCCACCTTCCACATCTGCGCCGCGATCACGTCGAACAGCCCTTCGCGGTCAGTGCCCACCTTGTAGAGATCGAAGTGCGTGCGGTTGGGAATGAAGGTGAAGTGCGCGTCCGCGTGCAGGCCCTTCAGAACGGCGTCGAATTTATGCGCAGAGCCGTCCAGGTAGAACGTGTCCGCCGTGCCGACGTAGACGTGAATTTTGCCTTTGAGATAAGGCCCGCGTTGAGCCCAGTCCGTCTGGCAGATGTGCGCGAGGTCGTAGTGGTCGCGCCAGTAGGCCACCACCGCCGGGTCCACATCGCCGGTTTGCCAGTTGAACATCGGCAGTGGACGCCCGTCCTTTCCGCGCGGCGAAAAGACCCAGTTGAACGAGGCCATTTGACCGCCGTACGGCCCCAGCACGTGTTCCAGCCTGGCGAACTGCTCGTAGGTCTCGATCACGTTCGCGTGATCCCGCACCAGCGGATACGGCGTTCCATCGGCGCGGTGATACACATTTGCGTGCGGCGCATATAAATCCACGCCGGTGAAGTCGTGAAAGTCGCTGGGGTCCGGCGAGGTGGACCAGGTTCCGCCAAAAACTCGCGGATAGTTTACCTGCAATTGCAGCGTGGCCCATCCGCCGGAGGAATGCCCCTGCAGGAATCGCCCGCTGGGTTTCGCGTCCATGCGGTACTTCACTTCGAGATAGGGAATGAACTCCTTCGTCAGCGCCTTGCCCCAGGGGCCATCGTTCACCGAGTCGGCGAACTCGTGCGTGCCCGTGGACAGCGACTCGTCGAGCATTACCCAAATCATCGGAGGCATTTTGCCTTGCGCCTCGCGTTTGTAAATTCGCTCGCCCGTCACCTTTGCGTAGGCAAGGTTTCCGCCAAAGCCATGCGTCCAGTAGACGGTGGGATAGCGGCGCTTCGCGCGCGCGTCGTAGTTCGGAGGCGTGATCACCCAGGCACGCACAAACGTGGGCCTGCCCCAGAAGGCGGTCAGCGCGGCGCTTTGCATCTGTTCCAGATGGGCCGCGGCTTCTTCCGCCGCTGTTCCCCTGGGCATTGCGCGCTCGGGAACTTTGCTGTTCAGAACCAGCGCGGGTTCAGAGCCGGTTCCCGGTTTCCACGCCGGCAGGAGAGCCACCGCGCTCACCCAATCCCCCGCCGTGCGGTCCGAATAGTTATAGGTGTGCGCCACATCGAGCACCGCCTGGACCTGATAATCGCCGGGCTTCAAATCTGAAAACGGTTTGGGATAGGCGATGTCGTCGGTGTCCACGTCGAGCGACTCGCCCGGAGCCAGCCGCTCAATCTCCTTTGCCGCGACGAAGACTGCACTGGGATGGAACTCGTCCAAGTCCACGGATTTTGCGCCCTCGCCGGCTTTCAGGAAGATGAGCAGGCGACCGGAAACGGGAGTTGTGATTTGCGGCCCCGCCGTGACGCGAAAGAACAGATGGCGCGGCTGTTGCGCGAGAGCGCAGGTTGCGGAAATGGTGAAAGCGAGAAGGCACGAAGCAAAGGGGGCACGCAGGCGCATGGCCCACGCAGTTTACCAAACTCAGCGCGCCTGCCAGGGATTGATCAGTTCAATGCCGCAGCCCGCGAAATCCTTTATATTGCGCGTTGCCACCGTCGCGCGATGGGCCCATGCAATCGCCGCAATCTGAGCATCGAACTCGCGCACGCGTCGGCCTTGCGATTTCCGGAGTGAGACCCACCATGCCAGCCGGGGCGCAGCTACGCTATCGAAAGGAAGAATCCGACCCGCAAAATCCTCCGCGAACATGGCCTCCGCGCATTTCATAAAATCCCTGCGCCGCTTTGCGTCTGGCATACACTCAATACCCGTCAAAATCTCCGCCTGTGTAATTGCCGTCACATACACGGTTTCCGGGGATGGCAAAGCAAGCCACGCCAGAACCGTTTCAGACGGATGAGGGCGCATCGTCTCCGACAAAACGTTCGTATCGAGAATGATCATTCGTCGCTGAATTCAGGAGAACTGAAATCAATAGGGTGCCTCATCAGCCCCCGGGGTGGGATCTTAAGATCTACTCCTCCGACGGGAGCGAACCTGCGCCGAATTCGATCCGCAATATTTACCGCAGGCGTGTTCTTCCGGGAAACAGCGGAGGACAAGATCTCGCGGGCTTCTTCTTCCATCGAGCGGCCATGTTCGGCGGCGCGGACTCGAAGCTTCAACTTAACCTGCTCGTCTAATCGCCTGATGACAATGCTAGCCATGATGTCAATGATATCACATTCCCACATCCGCGCGATTACGGATGAGCACGAGTACAAAATTGCATTCTTTCTTTGCCGGGTTAGGATGGATGCGGAGACGATTTGATGGCTTTGACTTCTTCGCGCCGCAATTTCCTCAAGCTGCTTTGCAGCGGAGCCGCCGCCACCACCTTTCCCGCCAGCATCAGCCGCGCGCTGGAGATTCCCGCGCATCATGGCTCTGGAACGATTCGCGATGTGGAGCACGTGATTTTTTTGATGCAGGAAAACCGGTCGTTTGACCACTACTTCGGGTCGCTGCGCGGAGTGCGCGGGTATGGCGATCCTCGCGCGGTGATGCTTCCGGGCGGCAAGTCCGTTTTCTATCAGCCGGGCAAACATTCGGACGGCTACGTGATGCCCTTCCATCCCGGAGCGCCGAACCTGGGGATGCAATTTCTTGAAGACCTGGACCACGGCTGGACCAGCACTCACGCAGCGTGGAATGGTGGGCACTACAACGGATGGGTTCCGGCCAAGGGCCCAACGACAATGGCCCACCTGGTGCGCAGCGATATTCCCTTCCATTACGCGCTGGCGGACGCCTTCACCATTTGCGACGCTTATCACTGCTCGATCTTCGGGCCGACGGACCCCAATCGCTTCTACATGTGGACTGGATGCTGCGGCAACAATGGAGAAGGCGGCGGCCCGGTGGTCGATGATGCCGAGGCCGGCTACGGTTGGCCCACGTATCCCGAGGCGCTGGAAGAAGCCGGCATTTCCTGGAAGGTGTATCAGGACATCGGCATTGGGCTGAACAAAGCCAGCGGTTGGAGCGGCGGCGGCGGCGATCCCTATATTGGAAACTACAGCGACAACTCGCTGCTCTTTTTCACCAAATATCAAAATGCGAAACCCGGCGACCTGCTGCACGCCAAAGCCTTGACCGGAACGCGCGCCAGAACCCCGGAAGATCTCTTTCATGAGCTGCGCGGCGACATCGCTTCCGGCAAGCTGCCCCAGGTGTCGTGGATCGTTTCTCCGGAGGCCTACAGCGAGCATCCAAACTGGCCGGCGAATTACGGCGCGTTGTACGTGTCGCAGGTACTGGACGCGCTGACGGCGCATCCGGAGGTCTGGAGCCGGACGGTTGTTTTTTTGATGTACGACGAAAACGACGGGTTCTTTGATCACATGGTCCCGCCCACTCCGGCCCGGTCGCGGGCACAGGGACTGTCCACCATCGATACGGCGGATGAAGTTTTTCCCGGCAGCGAGAAGTACGCCGCGGGTCCGTATGGCCTGGGCGTTCGCGTGCCCATGATCATCATTTCTCCGTGGAGCAAGGGCGGGT
>JBAUHD010000454.1:0-1994 GCA_049680085.1 Acidobacteriaceae bacterium | reverse complement strand
CCCTTCCCAGAGGCCTGGGTTTCCGCAGCCTGCAAGCCCCGCGTTTTTTGAGCTCTCTGCGCGGCTGAAGTTGTGCCCTTCCCCGAAAAGCCTGAGTTTCGGAAGTTCTATCGAAAAAAGTGCGTTGATCCTGAAAATAAAGGACTTAGAAACGCTGATCCTGAAAACAAAAGACTTAGCGGATTGATATTGAAAATAAACGGGTTAGGTTGAGTTCTCCCTGTTCATGGCCCGGCGCTCGTTTGTGCTCACGTCGTCCATTGAACAGTGGATCACGGGTTCCCCATTGTCTCCATCCGGCATACCCATCAGGCCGCGCGAGAATTCCAACGCTTCGCACGCGGATTTAATTTCACCCGCATCCCATTAAGGAGAGGTTAGCTTTTCATCAGTCTGCAATCATAACCCATGCATCTTCTTACGGATTTCTCGAAAAGCGAATAAATAGCGAATGCTTTCGCAGGTGGAACGCACCATAGCCCAATGGTGCGTTAAGTATGTTTATTCCGCTGTGAAGCCGTGCCCTGATACAAACCGAGCTTTTCAAAGGTCTGAAGGCGCAGCTTTTTGGGCTGCGCCTTCCGTGGAACTGAATTTTGTCTACTCTTTTAGTTTATCAGTTTCGCGTAATTCACAGGCATTTTTAAGTGCCTGATATTGCGTAGCTTAGCTATTTTTTACTTGACAATTTTTTGGGGGGAGGCTGAGAAACCGGGATCTTGCCAATCAGAAGCGAACCGCAGATCCCTCCCTTCGGTTCGGGATGACATCGTGGGTGGTGGTGGCATTGGGGGTGTTGGACTGAGGGTCTTCGGCTGGGGTAGAAAGCGCAGGTTCCTCCGCTTCGCTCGCTGCCGCTCGCTTCGGTCGGAATGACATCGTGGGTGGCGGGGAGTGAGGAAGACAGAATTGATAGGCGGCGAAAAAGTGCGGGGCCCCCTTCGGGGGGCTCAGTGCAGGTCCCTCCGCTATGTCATTGCTTCGCAATGACTTCGGTCGGGATGACAATCATTTAGCCATTCACTCCAAACTCCGCTGCGTCCTTGCTTCCCACCCCACCGCGCAAAATCGCGCGCTGGGGACCCCGGTTTCGCAACGACGCAGGTCGGGATGACAACGACTCAATGGTACCCAGTAAAAGCTCAATGGCACCCGGTAAATCTGGGACCGCTTTAGTCTCTTCCGGCCTGGGTGTGGGCGGCGATTTCGTGGGCTACGCTGGATTCGTTTCCGGCGAACATGGCTCGGAGGCGGTCGGCGATTCTCTGATGCCACTGGCTGCGGCGGGAGGCGGGGATTCGGCTGTAAAGGGCCTCGCGATAGAGCTCGTGGGCGAAGACGTAGAAGGCGGAGCGGCTGCCGCCGGGGAGATCGTCGTGTCCAGCGAGCGAGAGCAGGCGAACGCGCCGAATGAGGGCGTCGTAGGTCTCTTCCACGTCTTCGAGCGGGCGGTTGAGGGCGGCGGCGGCGGCCCAGGCGGGAAAGATGGTTCCGGCGGTGCTGCCGGCTTCGAGCAGGCGGCGATCCTCGTCGGCGAGACGATCCAGTTGCAGATGGATGGCGGAGGCGAGCCCGTCGGGGACTCCGACTTCGATTTTGTCAACGGGCTGGGCGAGGACCACTTCTCCGTTTTGAGAGCGGAGGACGCGCTGGGCGCGGAGGTGGTCGAGAATGGCGGTCATGTAGAGGGGATTTCCGGTGGAATGCTGGTGGACGAGACTGGCGAGGCCGGGGGGAAGTTTTTCCGCGCACAACTCGCGGCGTAAGTATTCGCAGACGGCTTTCTGATCGAGGGGGCCGAGGTGCAGGGCTTCGCTGCGGCGGCTGGTGGCAAGGTCCTGCTGGAGGAGGCGGAGGGGATGATGCGGCGGCAGGTCGTCGGGGCGGAAGCTGGCGAGGAGCATGAGGCGGGCGCGGGTGCGGCGGCGGGCGAGAGCGGCGATGAGGTCGAGGGTGGAGTCGTCGGCCCAGTGGATGTCGTCGAAGATGAGCAG
>JBAUHD010000453.1:0-2645 GCA_049680085.1 Acidobacteriaceae bacterium | reverse complement strand
TGCGTTGCGGCTTCCGTCGGATTTGCGATAGCGTCCCAGGTCTTCTCCGAGCAGGTGGCCTGCGTGGCCGTTCTTCACCAGCGCGAGCCAGGTCTGCCAGTCCTCATGGGTTTTGCCGTGGTGAGCGACAAAGCGAAAATCGGGAATGGCGGCGCGATCGATCATGACGCTCATGCAGTCACCGATCCCGCGTTTCACGTGCAGGGTGCGGAGGTTCAGCTCGCGGGGTCCGCGGACGAGCGCTCCTGTGCTGCGGCCGTCGGAGGAGAGATAACGGAATGCGTGATAGACGAAGGCATACTGGTTTTCCCGCATGAACCTGAGGCAGAGTTCCAATTTCGAGTGGAGCCAGAGGTCATCGGCGTCGAGGAATGCGACAAATTGTCCGCGCGCCTCCTCGATGGCGCGGTTGCGCGCGTTGGCGGGGCCGCCATTGTGAGGCATTCGCAGGAAGCGGATGCGCGGGTCGAGTTCGGCGGCGCGTTCGATCATGCGATCTGAGCCGTCGGTGGAGCCGTCATCAACCAGGATGTGTTCCCAGTTGGAAAAGGTCTGCGCGCGGACGGAGGCGAGCATTTCCGCCAGCCATGGGGCGGAGTTGAAGACCGGGGTGATAACGGATACGAGCGGTGCGTTCATGGGCTGATTTTAGGATTGGTGGACGTTCCGCGGGTGCAAAGCATTCATCTCGAAGAGTCACAATTCCCAAATTGAAGCAGTCGCAAGTGAGGTGTCCGATTTAGCACACTGAGGAGGAGCGCTGCGTCTATTTCCGTTATTTTGGTTTCCGCCCTCCGTGTTACCGTAATTTATGTTTGAGTCGTTCGTTGTTTAATGGATTGGCTGGAGAGGATTTTTAAAATTGCTTGCGCCATTTAGAAAAGCAGTGGATACGCATCTGCCGTGGGCGGGCAGGGTCTATCGCCTGGCTCGTGACAAGGGGCCCGCAGGCAAATTCCAGCAGACCAGCCACGGGTTCAGGCTTGCGGGCGCTCCCGACATGTCCAGGGAAAATTTCGAAGAAGATTCAGTTCCGGTATTTCTGGATTGCTTCGAGACTCATGATGCTGTTGTGGATATCGGCGCCAATATTGGCTTCTATTCGTGCCTGGCTTCGAGCCGCGGCAAGCGAGTGGTTGCATTCGAGCCGTCCCGAAGAAATCTTCGCTTTCTCTTCATGAATCTTTGGGAGAACGAGTTTCGTGATGTTGAGGTATTTCCTTTAGGCTTAGGGTCTCAGAGCGGCTTAAGCGCGATTTATGGCTTTGGCGGGATATCGTCGTTTGTTCCGGGCTGGGCGCAGGCCAAAAAATCGCGATTTGAAGTGGTCCCGGTTGCGACGCTCGATTCCATTCTGGGAACAAGATTTGAGGGGCAAAGGCTCCTGATCAAAATGGACGTTGAGGGATTCGAGCTCGATGTTTTGAAGGGTGCCCCGGCAGTCCTCAATAAGGATCCTCGGCCTACATGGTTTCTCGAGATACTGTTACAGGATCCGGTGATTCCGAACGGAGTCAATCTTCGGTTCCAGGAGACCTTTGAAGTATTCTGGAAGAGCGGATATCAATGCTGCAAGCTCAACCATGAGCGCACGCCTGTTTCCAGGGACGATGTGATTCGCTGGCAGGGGCAGGGATTCGTGGACGATGGGACGACCAACTTTCTTTATCGTTGAAACCTTGCCTTACCGTTCTGAAGGTTGCAGCAGCACCGACGCTCTAGCCTGAGTTCTCCGGCGTTGCGCCTGGAATCTCGGCGCGGGCGGCGAGCGTCTTGTGCTGGCGTTGCATGATGTCGATCAATTGGCACAGGAAGATGACCCCAAGAGTGGCTAGAAGTAGTGAAGGAATGCGCTGAAACACATAACCGAGGGAACCTCGCGGCGCAAACAGGGACCGGACCAGACACTCAGCCCAGATTCCGGCGAAGACGGAGGCATATCCGAGCCTTTCAACCCACCATCGACAACACAGGCCAAAGAGAAATGAGCCGAGGATGATGTTGGGAATGCCGCCCAGCAGGTAGAGGCCAAAAAGGTAGATGGATCCAGAACCGGCTGCGAGGTCGTCACTGGTCGCCCTTGTCAATAGAGTTGGGACGGTTGCGGGAACTCCTTTGATGTCCCCGACCTGGATTGTGCAGACGCCCAGCAGGTTATAGGGGACGATTCTTTCGGTGAAAGAAACCAGCAAGGGTGGGCAGGGCGACTTCAGGTCGTCGTGATAGACCTGAAAGAAGTTCAAGGTACTTCCCTGGCTGAAAAACTTCGCGAGTTCAGCGCCCCCCCCGACGAGCTCCGCCTTGGTGGCCGCGCTGTCTCGAGTTAGAATCGGCCCCAGAAAGATAAGCATGGCGATGAGCAATAATTGCGTCCACCGCTTCAGCGACATTTTCATCCAGCCGCGCGCCAGGGCGATAAAGAGTATCGCTACGACAGTCTGACCGGCGAAGAATCGCGCCCAGTGAAGAGTGATCAGGATACGCGGAGTGAGAACCAGCGCGACCGCCCATAGAATCTTGCGCCTATCTTTCCCCTTGCAGGTGGGGACCGAGCCGATAAACATATAGGCGAAGAACATGTGCAGGTAGAGAACGGCCTGGGTAAATCCGGAGATGTCATGTCCTGCGCCGTACGCCAGCCCCGC
>JBAUHD010000452.1:0-3750 GCA_049680085.1 Acidobacteriaceae bacterium | reverse complement strand
GAGGCCATTTCAAACGCGCCGCGCGTGAGGTCGGCGTAAAAGGTCGCGAACTCGTAACTGCGCAGGTCGAGTGCGATTCCGATTCGGGCGAAATTCTGTTGCAGGACGTTGGCGAGGAGCCGAGTCGTTTCATCGGTTGAAGTTTTCATGCCGATGTGGAAGCGGATGCCGTTGGCTCCGCGCTTGTAACCGGCCTGATCAAGCAGTGCGTTGGCTGCGGCGGGATCGTAGGGATATTGTTGCGTGTCGCCGGTCCATGCCCAGTGCTGCGGAGGGAGCAGGCTGTTTGCCGGGATCGCCTGATCGCGCAGCAGCGAGTGAATGATGAGCGGGCGATTGACGGCCATCGCAATGGCTCGGCGCACGCGCACGTCCTTGAGGCGGGGCGTGCGGAGGTTGAAGACGAGGTAGGCAATCTCAGAGCCCGCGCCGATGTCAACCGCGAGATTGGGGCGGCGCTTGAGCGCGTCCACCATATCGGGCGATAGCGCGTTGACGGCCACGTCAGCTGAGCCCTTCTCCAACTCAAGCGCGCGGGTGGTGGTGTCCGGGACGACGTTGAAGCGGAGATACTCGATGCTTGGTTTGGGTCCCCAGTAATTGGGCGAGCGCTCGAGCACAACATCCTTGTCGACCTCCTGGCTGACAAAGCGATAGGGGCCGGTGCCGACGGGGTGCTTCCAAAAATCGCGTCCGCTGCCGTAGGGCACGATGCCGATTCCGCCGTTGCAAAGATTCCAGAGCAGGCCGGGATCGGACTGGCTGAGATGCAGGACGACGGTTGCGGGATTGGGAGCTTCAACGCTGGAGATGTATTTGTAGGCCCCGGCCTTAATGGAGACAATGGTCCCGTTGAGCACAGAATCGAGCGTCCATTTGACGTCGCGCGAAGTGAGCGGGCGGCCATCCTGAAAATGAACGCCTGTGCGGAGGTGAAAGATGTAGGTGGTGGGATTGGGAATTTCCCAGCGAACGGCGAGATCGGGATCGAGCCCAAAGTGGTCATTGCGCTGCACGAGCGAGTCGAAGATTAGAGGGTCGATGCGCTCCGCGACGGCATCGGTTCCGATGCGCGGATCGAGGCTGTTGGGACTGTTTTCGATCAGCACCGTGGCGGTGTTGGCAGCGGGGCGGTTTCCGCAGCCGATGAGCGGCGCGAGGAGGCAGATGAGGGCGGCGCAGAGCGCGCGGCGATTAGACATAGGTGATCTCGCCCAGGATTGCGGGGCGCGACGCGCCGGTGGCCGCAGGGACATTTCCGGGCAGGTGATGCCAGGTTTGCCAGGCGAGGAGCGCGAAGGCCACGGCTTCTTTTGCTTGAGAAGGAAGGCCGGCGGCATCGCTGGTCATCAGGCTGTAGCCGAACGGCTCGAGGCGCTGGCAGAGCCTCTGCATGAGCGTGCTGTTGCGGGAGCCTCCTCCGGAGACGATGAAGTCCGCCGGGGCTCGTCCGATGAGCGGCTGGACAAATCGCTTGCAGGCGAGCGCGATGCTTTCCGCTGTAAGGGCGGTTGCGGTCGCGATGGCGTCTTTGGAATCGCCTCCGGCTTTTTTGCAGGCGTCGAGAAAGGCCACCGTGAAGGCGGCGCCGAATTGCTCGCGGCCTGCGGATTTTGGTGGGGATTTTCGGAAGTAAAGTTGGCGTAGCAGCGGCTTAAGGACCTGGTTCAGAACGCGGCCGTGCGCGGCAATGTTTCCGTTGCGGTCGTATGATTTGCCGAAAAGTTGGGCTGCGAGCGCGTCGATGACCATGTTGCCGGGGCCGGTGTCGAAGGCGATGAGTTGGTCGGCTGTAGCGCTGGCCGGGATTGCGGTGAGGTTGCCGATGCCTCCGATGTTTTGCAGAATGCGCGCGCGTTTGGGATGGGCGAAGAGCGCGAAGTCGAGCAGGGGAACGAGCGGCGCGCCCTGGCCTCCAGCGGCCATGTCGGCGGGGCGAAAATTTGAGACTACCGGCACGCCGATTTTAGCGGCGATCAGCGCCGGCTCGCCGATTTGCCAGGTGCATGCGATGGATTTTCCGGCATAAGGCGAGCGCTGGGCCTGGTGGTAGATGGTTTGGCCGTGGCAACCGATGAGGTCGAGCTTGACCGGATGATGTTGGAGTGCGGCGCGGACAGCTTCGGCGTAGGCGAGGCCGAGTCTCCAGTTGAGGCGCGCAAGCTCCGCTGTGGAGGTTTGCGGCGCGTTCATGGCGGCGAGGACGGCCTTGCGCAACGCGGGTGGATAGGGCGCGGCGTGATGCGCGAGCAGCGTGATTTTTGGCGCGGGGTTGGCAGGCGCGATTCGTGCAATGGCTACATCGATGCCGTCGGCGGAGGTTCCGCTCATGATTCCGGCGACCGTCATGGCGCGCGGCGAAATTCGGGAGCGAGGCGCGGTCACTGGATGTCTCCGGAGAATTTCTTTACGGCTTCGCGAAGTTTTGTAATTTGCGCGGGCGATGGAGGGCGCGGCATTTTTGCGTCGAGCAGTCGGTGTTTGGACTCGATCACCCGGCGACTGGACGACGCGACGCGCTTGCGGAAGGCGGGGGAATGTTCGGCCTCCGCTAGCAGGGCTTCGTATGCTCGGAAGATGAGCGATGGATCGCGGCAGATTTCGATGAGGTCGGTTCCGGCGAGGACGGCCTGCACGGCGGCTTCTTCGATGGAGGAGTGGGTGAGGATGCCGCCCATCTCCATATCGTCGGAAATTACCAGCCCACGAAAGCCGATGCGCTTTTTGAGAATTGTGGAGATCCAATACCGCGAGATGGATGCCGGGTTGGAGTCTGCGGTTTTAGGATAGGCGGCGTGCGCGACCATGATGAGCGGAAGCTTTGCGGCGAGCGCGCGGAAGGGGGCGAGGTCTTCGGTCCAGAGTTGGTTCCATGCGCGGCCGATGTGCGGGGTAGCGTGGTGCGAATCGAGCGTGCCGCCGCCGAGTCCGGGGAAATGCTTGCCACAGCCGAGGGTTCCTTCGGCGTTCAGGCCCGCGAGAAACGCGCTGGCATAGGCAATCACGTCCGGCGGATTCGCGGAGACGGCGCGGGTTTTCATCACGCTTGCCGAGGCGGGCAGGGCGAGGTCGAGCACCGGGGCGAAGGTGGTGTTGAAGCCAAGCGCTTTGGCTTCGCGCGCGATAAGGCGTCCATGGCGGGTGAAATTTGTAACCTTTCCGGTTGCGAATACGGAGGCGGCGGAAGGCATGGGGGCGATGAGGTCGCGGAGGCGGTCGACGAGTCCGCCTTCGAGATCAACGCAGCGAAAGAGGGGCGCACCGGCGATCTGGGTTGACTCGCGCAGCAGATTTGCGACTTGCGACGGCTCTTCAATATTGGGGCGGAAGAGAATGACCCCGGCGGGCCGGATGAGCTTGAGCCAGGCGCGTTCGAGCGGGGACAATTCCGCGCCCTCGACGCCGACGATGATGAGCTGGCCGATTTGTTCGCGGAGGTTCATTGGTTGGCGCTCCCGGCTTTGATTTCCTCTTTGAGTTCGTCAAGCAGAGTAAGGGCCTGCAAAGGGGTGAGGGAATTCACGTCCGTTTCTTGCAGGCGGTCGAGGACGCGCTGCGAGAGGGGCGTGAACATGGTCATTTGCAGCGGGGCTTCGCTTTCTACGGCTATGTTGTGACGCTCGGAGCGCTCGTGCTGTTTCAGAACTTGTCGGGCGCGGTGGATGACTTGCGGAGGCAGGCCCGCGAGGCGCGCCACATCGATGCCGTAGCTTTTGTTGGCGGGACCTTCTTCAATGGCGTGGAGGAAGA
>JBAUHD010000451.1:0-1897 GCA_049680085.1 Acidobacteriaceae bacterium | reverse complement strand
AGATCATGGGGATTGGGCCGGTGGAGGCGATTCCCAAGGCGCTGAAGCTGGCTGGGCTCACGCTGGACCAGATTGATTTGATCGAGTTGAATGAGGCGTTCGCAGCTCAGGCGCTGGCGGTGATTCAGCAGGTGGGGCTGGACCCGGCGAAGGTGAACGTGAATGGGGGAGCGATTGCGCTGGGACATCCGCTGGGCTGCACCGGGGCCAAGCTGACGGCGACGATTCTGCATGAGTTGAAGCGGCGCGGGCTGCGCTATGGGCTTGTCACGATGTGCGTGGGCGGAGGGATGGGTGCGGCGGGTGTAGTTGAGAGGTTGAACTGAGGGTTGTTGGCTACGCTTATCTATTTGACTGTAGTCAATAGTTCCAATAAACATCGCTATGACATGGAGAGCGTATGAACGTTGCAGGCGTCCGGGAAGTCATCAAAGGTATCGAATTTGCCTTTGCTCTTCCATTCGTCGGTTTCGTCTTGGCTCTCATCAATATTAAGATGACTCCCCGGAGTAAATTCAACCGACTAAAGCTTCGACTTAGCCTAAGCTTCGTACTTGTGCTGTTTGTTTGTCTCTTCTGTGTCCTGATGTTTCAAGATCGGCTAGTGCTACTAGCCTTATGGGGATTTTCGCCCGTAATGTACTCATTTATCTATTGCGTTTGCATCTTGTTCCTGGTCGGAGCACTAATCGGGATAATCCATTGGAAGCTTCGCCCCAGGCCCCTATACAAATCGCTTTCCGGGTTGCAATGTGACACAAAATGTGTCACATTAGCTACATGGAATCGATGACCATGCGCGGGCTACGCGATACGAAGAAGGTGCAGGCGCTGTTGCGATCGGGAAAGTCTATCGAGCTTCGCTGCAGGACCCGTGTGATAGCGCACATTATGCCGGAGTCCAAGCCCGAAGAAGCGAAAGAGATTAAGTGGCCCGACTTCGAGGCGCGAAGGAGAAAAATCTTCGGCAGCCGCAACTTGAATGCGGTGGAGAATTTTCTGAAGGACCGGCACCGCGATTGAGAGTCTATGCGGACACGAGCTTTCTTGTCTCAATCTATTTGCCGGATGCTCATTCGCGTGAGGCGGATCGGCTTTTTAAGGCGAGCCTCGGACTCTTTTGCGCGCCTCTGCATCTGGCGGAATTCGCTCACTCGATTGAGCAGAACATCTTTCGTCGCAGGATTTCCGCACGAGAAGGAACGCGGATATATCTTGAACTTGAACGGGACCGCCGCGCTGGATTGTGGCATGAGGTTGGCCAGTCGGAATCGACGTTTGCTGTTGCGGTTGACCTTGCGCGGGCTCATACCGCCAAGCTTGGAACCCGCACGCTGGATACCCTGCATGTAGCCGCCGCGCTTGAGCTGGGAGCCGAACATTTTTGGACGTTCGATGACCGGCAGGCGAAATTGGCCAAGGCGGTTGGACTCAAGCTCAGGTAATTCGACAGGAGCGAATATGAGCGGCGCGAGTTTTCTTCTTCATGAAACCGATCCTGCGGGCGTTTTTACGCCGGAGGACTTCAACGAGGAGCAGCGGCAGATTGCCTCGACGGCCGCGCAGTTTGTGGCGAATGAGGTTCTGCCCGCGGCTGCTGAGATTGAGGCCAAGAACTTTGATGTAACTCGCGCTCTGCTGAAGAAGGCCGGGGACCTGGGCCTGATGGCCGTGGATGTTCCCGAAGCGTATGGTGGGCTGGCGATGGACAAAATAACGTCGGCGATTGTGGCCGACCGAATGGCGGTGCTGGCGAGTTTCAGCGTGGCTTTCAGCGCGCACACCGGCATTGGCACTTTGCCGATTGTCTGGTATGGGACGGAGGCGCAGAAGAAAAAATATCTGCCGAAACTGGCTACTGGCGAATGGCTGGCGGCCTATGCGCTTTCCGAGGCGA
>JBAUHD010000450.1:0-4438 GCA_049680085.1 Acidobacteriaceae bacterium | reverse complement strand
CTCATGCGGATGCAGTCGTCCTATGACATCGCCCAAAACCCGCAAGCGCGAGAAGCAAATCCATGTGCGGCGTCTCTCCTTGCTGGCCTCCGCGCGCTAAACTAGTGGTTCTTGGTATGCTATATTGTTACAAGGTAACACCTAAGGAAGTTTCAAATGCAGAACCCCGCAACCACCAGCCTGAAACTCGACAGCAAGATGAAAACGCGCGTTCAGAGGCTGGCTGCGGCGCGTCGCCGAACTCCGCACTGGATTATGCGAGAAGCAGTCGAACAATATGTGGAGCGCGAGGAAAAACGGGAGCAGCTTCGGCAGGACGCGCTTACCGCCTGGAGCCATTACCAATCCACCGGTCTGCACCTCACTGCGGAAGAAGCGGACGCATGGCTTGCGAAACTCGAAGCGGGCGAGAATGCGCCAGTTCCTGAATGCCACGTCTGAGGTGGTCGCAGCGGGCGCTGCTGGACTTGGCGCGCCTCTACAACTTTCTTGCTCCAGACAGCCAGAAAGCAGCCGAACGCGCCATCGCAACCATTCGCCAGGGAGTTAAGATTCTGGCTGCTCGTCCCGAGATTGGCCGGCCTGTTGAAGAGATGCCGTCCGAATTCCGGGAATGGATCATCGAATTTGGACAGGGAGCCTACGTCGCTCTCTACCACTATGACGGCAAGGAAGCCGTGATCCTCGCAGTTCGCCATGGACGAGAAGCGGGGTAACTAGCGCGGGCAGGAGCCACTGAGCCGCAAAGAAAAATCTTACCCCGCGGCCGAATCCATGCATTTGAATTATTAGCAAACCGGTACAATAGATATAGGGATCAAGAATCAAGAGAAACACGGAACAGAGAAAGAACTCAGAATCCCCGGAAGAGTCAGGAAGAGTCAGTAGTTTCTATCAGATACCATTAAAATATTTAGAATCAATCAACTACAGATTTTCCTGTTTATGAGCGCATTTGGAATCAAACATTTGCGAAAAACGGGGAATTTCTTTGCGGTAATTTCACGCAGAGGTACTGGCTATGGATGCCCAACTCGACCCTGAAACTGAAGCGCGCCTGAACCAACTGGCCGAGGCACGGCATCGCTCTCCGGAAGCAATTCTCCGAGAAGCCGCCGAGCGATATCTGGATCGGGAAGAGCGACCGGGGGAAGCAAGTTCCAACCAGCACCCGTCAGGCCAGCCCTGGCCGCGCCGGAACCCGGTCGGCGGAATCATAACTCCGGTATAAATTGCTGATTCACATCAACTTCCGACGAACGAGGTCGAGTGCCGTCTGGGCCGCGTAGCTGCGAATGCGGTTCCGGTCGCCGCTGAACCGCCGCTCCACCACGTCCGTCGCCTTCCCGTCACTCACGCCGATGTAGACCAGCCCCACGGGCTTCTCCGCCGACCCGCCAGTCGGCCCTGCAATACCCGTAACTCCAACGCCCAGAGTAGTATCACACCGTTCGCGGATTCCCTCGGCCAGCGCCTCCGCAGTCTCCTTGCTGACCGCGCCGTGCCGTTCCAGCACCGACGGCGGAACACCGGCGAACTCGGATTTGAGTTCGTTCGAGTAGACAATGGCCCCGCCGACAAACGACCGCGAGCTGCCGCTAATGCTCGTAAGTCTTTCGGATACAATACCTCCCGTGCAACTCTCCGCAACTGAAAGCGTCGCGCCCTTCATCTCCAGGTAGTAGAGCACGATCTGCTCCAGCGTCTCGCCCTGCGACGAGTAGAGTAGGTCGTCCAGCTCCTCCTCCAGCCGGCTTGCCAGCGCGTCCACGCGCACCTGGGCCAGATCCAAAGCCGGCTTGCCGCACATCAGGTTGATCTGAATGTCCCCTAGGTGCGCCAGGATGGTCGTCTCTATGTCTCTGAATTGCTGATAAATAGGAGCGATCCGTGCATCGCACGCCGATTCCCCGATCAGCGCGGCCTTGAGCACCCGCGTGGCGATGCACCGTTTCGGCAACACCTCGCGAAGGCGCGGTGCGCACTGCTCGTCGAACATCGGCTTCAGCTCCGAAGGAGGCCCCGGCAGCAGCATCACCAGTTTGCGATGCTCAGCATAGGTCGTGTCCAGCCACTGCCCCGGCGCGGAGCCGTTTGGATTATCCAGAACATCAGCGCCATCAATAACATCTGCCTGCTTCTCGTTGTTGCGTGTCATGGTCGCGCGTCGCTGGGCGGCGCGCGTATACATACTCGCAATCAGTTCTGGGTTCCGCTTGATTCCGGCTTTCAGCGCCTCGGCAACGGCCTCGCGGGTCAGGTCATCTTCTGTGGGACCAAGCCCACCTATCATCACGATTACGTCCGCCCGCCGAAGCGAATTCCGGACCGCATCCACGAGGTCCTTCGGCCGATCCCCGACGATGGTCTTGAACCGAACCGTCACGCCAAGCTGGTTCAGCCGCTCGGTAACGTACAGCGAGTTGGTGTCCTGCCGCCAAGGCGTCAGCATTTCGGAGCCAACAGCGATAATCTCAGCGTTCATCAGGCTCCGGTTCGTATCGCATCTTTCTCAATCATCGTGGTTTACGAGATAACGTGCCAGCCTTCCACTCCCAGTGCCACCTCATAAACGCTGGTCGCGGTAGCCACCAGGGCATTGCCTCCAGGGACGAAGGCCAGTCCCACGACGCCCGGCCCGGCAATGGCCAACGAGGCCTCACCCGACTGCGCAATGCGGACTACGCCCCGCTTTCCGCCTAGCGTGGCCGCCACATAGACGGCTCCGGAAATGTCCACGGCCAGCCCCTGCGGACGCCCCAACCCGCGATAGAAGACACTGATTCCACCGTTTCTGTCAATCGCGTAAACTCTTTCATGGCTGGAAGTTGTAGGCCCGGTAACGTAAAGCGTACCGTCAATGCCAAACGCCAGGTGATACGCGGCGACGCTGGGTTCCAAAGTGGCGAAGACGAAGATCTGCCGGTCGGGCGCAATCTTGAAGATCGTCCCGCTCCGGTCACCCACATAAAGGTTGTGCTCGGCATCGAACGCGATTCCCGTGGCGACGCCCATTCCCTCGGCATAAACTTTGGCCGCTCCGGACGGCGTGACCTGGTACACGGTGCCCTCGTTGCGCGAAGAAACGTAGAGGTTGTTCTCTTCATCCAGAGCGAGCCCAGTGGCGTTCATAATGCCACTGAGAAAGGGGCGCATCTCGCCATCGCGTTCGACACGAAACACGGAAACCGGCGTTTCCTGCCCGCGCGTGCCGGAGAGCGTAACGTAGACGTTGCCGCTCGAATCCACGGCCGGGTTGGCGACGGCGTGAATTCCGGTGGCCAGCATGGTGGCCACTTCCACATTGACGGTGTTGCTTTGCGCGCCGTTTTGCAGGATGCGAAGCTTTCCGCTCGCACCTTCCTGAGGAACCCGCAGGACCATCCGTCGGTTTCGGCTCATCAGGACCGACGCCGCCAGCTCGCCCAGCATGGCGACGGGCCTGCGGAACGAAACCGCGCCGAGGTTCGACCCCAGCACTTCAATTTCGCCGCCCGGCAGTGCCGCGTTCGGCTCTACCGCGTCAATGCGGGGCGTGGCGCCGGATTCGGATTTGTGCGCAGAAAGCATTCGTTTACCACCAGTGATGCACAGCCAGGCCGATGAGCAGCGCGTAAATTCCAGCCGCGATGTCATCCACCATGATACCCAGACCGCCATGCAGCCGCTCAAGCTGGCGCACCGGCGGCGGTTTGAGAATATCGAAGAACCGGAACAGAACGAAAGCCAGCGCCACATGGCCGATGTCCCACGGCATGAAAAGCAGCGCTGTAAGCTGACCCGCGACTTCATCAATCACAACGTGGCCGGGGTCCTGCTTCCCGCTTTCTCGTTCGACTACAGAGGCCGCCGGAATGCCGATGGACGTAACGGCCACGAGCGCGATGAGCGTCCCCAGCGTGAGGGAGAGCGGGCTTGTGTGCGCGCCGCGAGCGGCAAAATACCAGAGGACCGCCGTCGCCCCGGCCGCCCAGGTTCCGGGGCCGCCCGGCAGCAGGCCGATACCCAGAAACGTACCCGTGAGCCACGCCCACGCCGTTCTGGAGCGCGTCTCAGTCGTCGTCATCGTCATCGTGTGGCCGCTTGATTTCCTCGCTCAGTCCCTCCAGCACTTCGGGGTCAAGAATGGGCGAGGAGATGCGATACTCGCCGCTGGCCCACTTGCCGAGGTCGATTACGCGGCATCGGTCGCTGCAGAAAGGAAAGAACTCGTCCTCTTTCGTGACCAGCGTATGGCACGTGGGGCAGCGCAGAGCTTTCGTGGCGGACATGGCTATTCCTCCCGGCTGCGAGAGATCACGCGGGCGACCACATCGTAATCGTGCGCCTCGGTAATCTCGCAGCGATAAAATCGGCCTGCAGTCAGCGCTTCATACGGGCCAAAGTCGTTGATGTAAACCGTGCCGTCAATCTCCGGAGCGTGCAGCGGCGAGCGGCC
>JBAUHD010000449.1:0-1652 GCA_049680085.1 Acidobacteriaceae bacterium | reverse complement strand
GCGATCCGCTCGAAGTCGAGTGCCGCACCAGCTCCGGCGACTCCGTGCCGGCGCTGGTTGGAGCAGCCCGCCTCAATCGCGACTCCAAACCCGAGCAGCGCCAGTTCGCCGCCTTTCTCGCCGACCTGACCGAGCAGAAACGCAGCGATGAAATTCTCCGGCGCACTGAGAAACTCGCCGCCACGGGTCGCCTGGCCGCTTCCATCGCCCACGAAATCAATAATCCGCTGGAAGCCGTCACCAACTGCATGTACCTGATGAGCCACGCGCGGATGGACGACTCGGCCCGCGAATACCTCCAGATCGCGCAGCGCGAACTCGACCGCGTGGTCCACATCACCACCCAGACCCTCCGCTTCTATCGCCAGAGCACGCACCCTGTCGAAACCGATATGCAGGAACTGCTTGAAACCGTCGTTAAGCTCTACGAAGCCCGGCTGCGCTCCAACTCCATTGCGGTGGTCCGGCGCTACCGTCCAATTCCTTCCATCACGGTATTCGATGGAGAAGTGCGTCAGGTTCTGGCCAATCTCGTGGTCAACGCAATCGACGCCATGGTCTCGCAGCCCAACGGCTCGCTGTTTCTCCGCACCACCGCCTCCCGCGATTGGACCACGGGGCGCGAGGGACTCTCCATCCTCATCGCCGATACAGGCTCCGGCATGGATTCCAAAACAGCCAGACGCATCTTCGAGCCCTTCTTCTCCACCAAAGAGAGTACCGGTACCGGACTCGGTCTCTGGGTCAGCCTCGAAATCCTCGAAAAGCATCAGGGCGCCATCCGCCTGCGCACCCGCACCGGACATGGCGGCGGCACGGCCTTCCGCATCTTCCTGCCCTTTCCGGCCAAAGCCCCGATGTCAGCCGAACCTCAGGTTCTTGAGGCTTCCGCCTAGCGGCGAACGACTTCCCCCCTCCTGCTCAGCGAGCCGGCGCGGAAGAGTCCGCCGCTTTAGAGCAATGTCAGCCTTGGTGTATCCAGATACGAGCCTTGTCATCCCGACCGAAGCGACCAAAGGGAGCGTAGCGGAGGGACCTGCACTTCTTTCCGCAGTTCACCAATACTCAACCACTTTAGAGAGAAATAACGGGAGGCGCGCCGAAGCACGCGGTTTCCGAGGCATCCTGTGCTCTCCGCTGGGAGAGCGCGCTACCAGCGCCCTACGACTTGCAGGCGCATCAGGTGGGCGACGGCGAAGAAGACGATCCAGAGACCGACCACCGCCGAACCTACCGTGAGCACGATTTTGCCCATACGCTTGTCGTCCGGGTGGGTGCGCGGGCCGCGCCGCACCGCGAAAAACTGACCCCAGAGACCGACCACAAGAATTACTCCGCCGACGATTAAGGTGAGCCAAGCCATATGGCCATCCTTTTACACTTAGATGCAGACGACTGGGAAGCACTTTCTTCCAAAAAATGCAACTTTTTTCGGGCGAGGCCCTGGGAAGGCGGTTTGGGCATCGGCAATCCGGTCCCGGTTCCGTTAAACTGGGGCGTACAGAACCACCAAAGGATCATCAATGAAGCTGTTTCGCTGGCTCTGGGTCGCCGCCACCCTGGCCGTGCTCGCCAACGGATTCCACGTCGCCATGTATGTTGTTCCGGCTGACATCAATCAGGGCGACCTCTCCCGGATTCTCTATTACCAT
>JBAUHD010000448.1:0-2972 GCA_049680085.1 Acidobacteriaceae bacterium | reverse complement strand
GTAACTTCAAGAAAAGTCTGAGAATTTTCTAAGACTCGACCTGGCACACGGTACTAAAGGGTCCCTAATTTATGCCGATGGACTCATTGAGGAGCATCCTGAACGCATGAACATTCGCAGCGATTTTCAATCCCTTCCGCCCGTCACCAGTGACGTTGCCCTTGCCGCCGCTCAAAAGACAGCGGCGAATCGGGACGCGCCGGTTTCCGACTCCGCTTCCGCTTCCGCCGACCAGACCCATCTGAGCGGCGCGGCTTCGCTCGCTGCTCATGCGGCCGCTCTGCCCGATGTCCGCGAGGAAAAGGTCGAATCCGTCCGCGCCGCAATTGCCGCCGGGACTTATAACGTCAGCTCCAGCGACGTCGCGCAGTCGCTGATGCGTCACCTGCTCGGCGGTCGCGAATAGAGCCGGTTGGGTTCTGCTATTTCGAATGAGGTGAGGACCATGGATCACATTTTGGAGGATCACATTTCGGAAATGCCTGCGGATACTTTGATCGAGCAGGCGATTTTGGCGCTCGCCGCCGGAGACGCCGCCACGCTCCGCCGTCTCGAAGCCGAGGCACCGAGGATCGCCGCGCCGGTCAGCGCCGCCGCATTCCTCCGCGGGGCCGACATTTTCCGGGCGTTGCTCGACGAGACCGGACGCAACCTGCGGTTCCTCCGCCGCGTCCTCGAAAAGCAGCCCTCCGCCCTCTACTCGCCCAGCCGGCATTAACCCCTGCGAACCAGAAAGGACCCTCTCCCAAATGGCGACCCTGACCACGGCCTTTAACATCGCAACCGGAGCGCTCAACGCCGATCAGGCCGCGCTCACCATCGTTTCCAATAACGTGGCCAATGCCAACACGCCGGGTTACACGCGGCAAGTGGCCAATTTTGAAGAGAATGATCCCGTCACCATCGGGAACCTTTCCTATGGCACGGGTGCGGCCATGACCGGAGGCATCTCGCAGCGCGACCTGGCTCTGGAGCAGGGAATGCGCCAACAGCAGCAGTCCGCCAGCGCTTCAAGCGCGCGACTGGCCGCGCTCCAGCAGGCCGAGGCCGTTTTCAACCAGTCCACCGCCGCCGCCTCGGGGGCTCCATCCACTGGCATTGGGAATGACATGTCCCAATTTTTCGATTCGCTCGCCTCGCTCGAAGCGAGTCCCGCCAGCACCGCGCTGCGCCAGCAGGTCATCACCACCGCGACCAGTCTGGCGGCGGATTTCCAGACCGCGACCGCGCAGCTTTCTGCGCAGCAGGCCTCGCTTGACCAGCAGACCGGAAGTCTGGTCACGCAGGTCAACGCGCTCACTCAGACGCTTGCCCAGCTTAATTTGCAGATTGAGTCCGCCAGCCCCCACTCCGATGCCGGGCCGCTCGAAGACCAGCGGCAGCAGGATCTCCAGCAGTTGTCGCAGCTTGTCGGCGTTCATCAGATCCCGACCGAAAACAACGGCATGGAGATCACCACTTCAAATGGAGCGCTGCTGGTCGCGGGAGGCCAGTCGTTTTCTCTTTCGACCGCCTTGGTCAGCGGTTCGCTTCACGTCTTCGATTCGGAGGGCAACGATATTACCTCCAGCCTGGGCAGTGGCGGAGGCCAGATCGGCGGCCTGGTCACGGCGCGCGATCAGGACATCCCGCAGATGCAGAGCGCGCTCGACACTCTGGCCTACGACTTCGGCACGGCGGTCAATACGCAGAACGAATCCGGTTCGGACGCGAACGGCAATCCCGGCGTCGCCATCTTCAATCTCACCCCCACAGCGGCAGGCGCTGCCGCCGCCATATCGGTGGCCATCACTGACCCGGCTCAGGTAGCGGCTGCGGCCAGCGGGGCGGGCTCTTCCGACGACACGAATCTTCTGGCCATGGCCGGACTTCAGACTCAGGCCATCGTCGGCGCGGACACGCCTTCGGCCTACTATTCCGATTTCGTCACGACTCTGGGCAGTCTGGTTTCCGGAGTGACCACACAGAACGCGGCACAGCAGGCCTCGGTCACGCAGTTGCAGAACCAGATCGGCTCGCTGTCCACGGTCAACCTCAATGAGGAGGCCGCATCGCTTGAAACCTTTGAGCAGGCCTACCAGTCCGCCTCCAAAGTCTTCACCATTCTCGATCAGGTGATGGCCGCCGCCCTCAACCTCGGAGTCCAAACAGCCTACACGACGTAACTAGCAGCAGGGAAAATCAGAAAGCAGGACACTGACGATGCGTGTGAATCCGAACTACGTAACCGGGCTGGTTGGTTCGCTCAACCAGGTGGCCGCCAATGAGCAGTCGCTCACTGAGCAACTCTCCACAGGAGTCACGATTAACTCGATCAGTGACAACCCGGCGGCGGCGGGTCAAAATGTCCGCCTGACCAGCCAACTGAACGCCGACGATACGTTTTCTCAGACCGCAAGCTCGGTCGAGAGCCGGCTCCAGGTCGGCGACTCGGCTCTCGGCAACGTTGTCAGCCAGTTGACCTCCGCCATCTCGCTCGCCACTGAGGCGAACAACGGAACCCTGAATGCGAGCAACGAGCAGGCCATTGCCATCCAGCTCACCGGGATTCGCGATGAGGTGCTATCACTGGCCAACTCTTCGTACATGGGGCAGTACATCTTCGCAGGCAGCCAGGGCGGCGCACCCCCGTTCAGCATCAACACCGCGGTCACGCCCGCAACTGTCACCTATAGCGGGGACTCGAATCTCAGCTACGTCCAGACGCCCACCGGCCAGAAGATTCAAACCAATCTTCCCGGCGATCAAATATTTACTTCCGGCCCGGATGTTCTGGGCACGCTCAACAACCTCATTGCCGATTTCGCAAGCGGAACGCCCGCGGCGTCGTCGGTCTCCGATCTCACCAACCTCAACACCGCGCTGAACCATGTCAGCCAGCAGCGCGTGGTTCTCGACGACTCCATCACAAGGCTGACCACCGCGGGCAACTACAACTCCAGCGAATCCATTCAATTGAAGTCCGCCCAGAA
>JBAUHD010000447.1:0-7345 GCA_049680085.1 Acidobacteriaceae bacterium | reverse complement strand
AGGTCAATCGACTCCGGCGAAGTCCCAATGATCGGCACGCCCGCCGCCTTCAGCCGCAGCGCCAGGTTCAGCGGAGTCTGCCCGCCAAACTGCACAATCATCCCGATCTCCGCGCCGCTCGTCGCCTCGTGCTCGTAGACGGCCAGCACATCTTCCAGCGTCAGCGGCTCAAAATACAGCCGGTCGCTGGTGTCGTAATCTGTCGAGACAGTCTCCGGATTGCAGTTCACCATGATGGCCTCGTAGCCGTCTTCCTTCAGCGCGAAGGCCGCATGGCAGCAGCAATAGTCAAACTCAATTCCCTGCCCGATGCGGTTCGGCCCGCTGCCCAGAATAATCACTTTGCGCTTCGTGGTCGGCGCCGCTTCATCCTCCTCGTCGTACGTCGAGTAGAGGTACGGCGTGAAGCTCTCGAACTCGGCGGCGCAGGTGTCCACCAGCTTGTACACCGGGCGAATGCCAAGCCGATGCCGCAGCTCGCGCACCTCGGCCACGCCCTCGTTCGTGGGCTTGCCCCAGGCCTCGGCAATGCGCTCGTCGGAGATTCCCTGCCGCTTCGCCTTGCGCAGCAACTCCGGCGAAACGCTCTCCACCGTCTGTTCGCCAACTTTCGTAATCGTGTCCGTAATTTCCTTAATCTGATACAGGAACCACGGGTCCATCGCCGTCATGCGCGCCACTTCGCGCACGGAAAGCCCCTGCCGAAATGCGAACCGGATATAGCTCAACCGCTCCGGCTGCGGAGTCACCAGGCGCTGCGTCAGTCGCCGCGGCTCCAGCACCTCCGCGCCAATCTTTTTGCCGGTTTCGAGCGAGCGCACCGCCTTCATCAGCGATTCCTTAAAGGTGCGTCCAATCGCCATCACCTCGCCCACCGACTTCATCTGCGGCGCAAGATTCTCGTCCGCTCCCGGGAATTTCTCAAACTGCCACTTTGGAATCTTCGTTACGACATAATCAATCGTCGGCTCAAAGCACGCCGGCGTCATCTTCGTAATGTCATTCGGAATCTCATCCAGCGTGTAGCCCACCGCCAGCTTCGCCGCGATCTTCGCAATCGGAAACCCCGTGGCCTTCGACGCCAGCGCCGAGGACCGCGACACGCGCGGATTCATCTCAATCACCGTCATCCGCCCGGTGTTGGGATGCACCGCAAACTGCACATTCGATCCGCCCGTCTCGACGCCGATTTCCCTCATCACCCGAATCGCCGCATCGCGCATCGCCTGGTACTCGCGGTCGGTCAAGGTCTGCGCCGGAGCCACGGTAATGGAGTCTCCGGTATGCACCCCCATCGGGTCCATGTTCTCAATCGAGCAGACAATGATGACGTTGTCCGCCAGGTCGCGCATCACCTCGAGCTCAAATTCCTTCCACCCCAGAACCGATTCCTCGATCAGGCATTCATGCACCGGCGAAAGATCAAGCCCACGCGACAGAATCTCCATCAACTCTTCGCGGTTATAGGCCAGCCCGCCGCCCGAGCCGCCCAGCGTAAACGAAGGCCGGATAATCACCGGAAACCCGATCTTCCCCGCAAACTCCACGCCGTCGCGAATGTTGTTCACCAGCGTTGAGCGCGGCATGTCTAGCCCGATGCGCGTCATCGCATCCTTGAAAAGCAGCCGGTCTTCGGCCTTCTTGATCGCTTCGAGCTTCGCGCCGATCAACTCCACGCCATACTTATCGAGAACGCCGGAGTCGGCCAAGTCAACCGCAAGGTTCAAAGCCGTCTGCCCGCCCACGGTAGGCAGCAGCGCAAACTTGCCGCCGCGACCCTGCTCGCGCAGCATCTCCGACTCAATGCGTAAAATCTCCTCGACGTACTCATGGGTGAGCGGCTCAATATAGGTGCGGTCGGCCAGTTCAGGATCGGTCATGATGGTCGCCGGATTCGAGTTCACCAGCACCACTTCATAACCCTCAGCCTTCAGCGCCTTGCACGCCTGCGTCCCCGAGTAGTCAAACTCCGCCGACTGCCCAATCACAATCGGCCCCGAGCCGATCACCAGAATCTTCGTAATGTCATTCCTGCGTGGCATTGTTATTCAATCTTTCGTGGTTTGCGATGACGTGTGCGCCATTTTGCGCGGAGAATCGAAAAAACTTCTTCCGCCGGATAGATTGGCTCATTTCTCCTTGCGATCTGCTGTGCCAATTCACAATCAAATTGGTCTTCTTCTATTCGACTGAGCCATTTCCTTGACTTCGAGAGCTTCTCAGGATGAGACACTTGAACCCTCCACAACCCTTGTGCCGCGCTGAAGTTCAGGACCGCTTTGAAGCTCAGGATTACTCAGAAGCCCAGGGCTGTTTTGAAGCCCAGGGCTGTTTTGAAGGGGCGGGGCTTCAGCCCCGCCGTTAGCCGCTCCCAAAATGGGCGGCTTTAGCCGCTGAGGGATGGGGTCTAATTCAGTTGCAAGATACACATAGTCAGCCGATCTCTCACAAAGCTTAGCTTTAACAGAATTGGCTTGGATGTAGCCGATATGCCGATCCCAATCCTCGATATCGCGAATGCGATGATCTGAAAATCCCGGCTGCCAAATATCCTGCTTCCATTCAAAAGCCCTCTTTGCTCGAAATGAAAAGCCGCCTTTGATGTTCTGTATCGCCATCTCAAGACTTTCGTGGGGAGAGATAAGAATGTGAAAGTGATCAGGCATGATGACATAGGCGTGGAGGAGATACGAACTACTCCTGTAATGATGCAACACCTCCTGCATCAATCGCGCCCATCTATCATGACGGAAAAATGGCTTCCGCTGAGCGGTTTGAGAACTGACGAAATAGCTCTGCCCGCCGTTTCTGACCAATTCCCTGGCTGGCCGCATACCCATCCCCTCAGGGGCTAAAGCCCAGGACATTCACATTGCCAACGGACGGGCTAAAGCCCGTCCCCTTCAAAGCATCACAATTAAAAGTTGAGACGCTGCCTCTTCACCCCTTCCACTCCTCCATCAAATTCCGGAAATCCCGGAACAGATAATTCGAGTCGTGCGGGCCGGGGCTCGCCTCGGGATGGTACTGCACGCTGAAAATCGGCATCGTCCGGTGGCGCATCCCTTCCAGCGTGTTGTCGTTCAGGTCGATATGCGTCAACTCCACTTCGCTCACCTTCATCGAGTCGGGGTCCACCGCGAAGTTATGGTTATGCGCCGTGATCTCCACCTTGCCCGAATCCATCCGCTTCACCGGATGGTTCCCGCCGTGGTGTCCGAACTTCAGCTTGTAGGTCTTGCCGCCCAGCGCGAGGCCCAGCAACTGGTGCCCCAGGCAAATTCCGAAAATCGGCGTGCGCCCCGCCAGCTTGCGAAGATTCTCCTGCGCATACGTCACAGGCTCCGGATCGCCCGGCCCATTCGACAAAAACACGCCGTCCGGATTCAGCGAAAGCACATCTTCCGCCGAAGTCGTGGCCGGGACCACCGTCACCCGGCAGCCTTCCTTGGCCAGCATCCGCAATATGTTTTTCTTGATGCCGAAATCGTAAGCCACCACATGAAGCAGCGGCTTTTCCACCTCGCCTGCTTCCACAATGGGCTCGCCCAGCGGGTCCGGCCCATCCGACTCCCACTCATACCGGGCCGTGGTCGAAACCACCTTCGCCAGGTCCACTCCGTTCATGATGCGAATTCCACGCGCCTTCTCCACCAGCACATCGGCGTTCGTCTCAATCGACGAAATCACCCCGCGCAGCGAACCCTTGGTCCGCAAATGACGCACCAGAGCGCGTGTGTCAATTTCGGAAATCACCGGAACCTGAAACCGCTCCAGATACTCGTCCGCAACCTGCTGCGAGCGCCAGTTCGAGGACACGGGCGAAAACTCCCGCGTCACCAGGCCTTCGATGTAGGGTTTGTTGGCTTCATTATCGGCAGCATTGGTTCCGTAATTGCCGATTTGAGGATTGGTAAGAACCACGATCTGCCCCGCATAGGACGGGTCAGTAAAAATTTCCTGATAGCCGGTTAGAGATGTATTGAAAACGACTTCGCCATAACACTCGCCTTTTGCGCCGTGGCCCTCACCCCGGAAAATGCGCCCGTCTTCGAGCGCAAGGATCGCCTGCATCGCTGCTCCAATGAGTGGATTCAATCGATTCTATCAGCTTCGAGTCTCCTTCGCATCCCCACCCGCATGGCCGGTAGTGGGTCAGTTTGGATTCTCTGTATCAGGGCTCGGCTTCAGCCGTGCCGAAAACGCCTGAAAACGTTAAGGGCTTCAGCCCCTGAGCTATGTCTCTCTCCCAAACTGACCCACTACCGCATCTACCACCCGCATCATCACCCACACAAAGCCGCGCGCAAAAGAAAGGCCCCAGCCGTCGCCGGGGCTCGCTTCCCGCTGAAAACGCGCCCCTATTTGGGAGTCTCCGCCGGCGGCGTCTTCTGCTCTTCCTGCTGCTCAAGGTTCTGCTGCTGGTTGGGGACCGTGACCACCGGCTCCTGCTTCGCTGGCTCGATGCCCGGAATCGTCGGCTCCGCGCTCACCTTCCCGTTCACCGCATCCACAATGGAAATGTTGTAGCGATCCAGCGTGCTGGCCAGAATCTGCGCCAGCCCGGCGCGATCAATGGCGTACTTCGCACGCGCGGAAATCAGCGAGCCCTCGGCAATTGCCAGGGACCGCTCCTGCGACAGCACATTGGCCGTGGTCGAGGAGCCCAGCCGCAGCTTGGTGACCTCCGCCTTCAGGCTCTGCTGGTCGTAGTCGCGCGTGGATGTGGCCGATTGCACCGCCGCGCGATCATTCGTCAGCGCGTACTGCGCGTTGATCACCTGCATCCGCGTCTGCACATAAAGCTGTTGCAACCGCATCTGCGCCTGGCGATACTCCAGCACCGACCGAGCCTGCTCGGCCTGCGCCGTCCGGTTGCGTATGGGAATGCTGAGGTTGAGGCCAACGCCTTTGTTGGGGCTGCTGCTGTTGAACAGGTTGGAGAACGCGGTGCCGTAGGTGACGGGAGGGTAGCTGCCCTGGCCGGTCGGGGGGCACGGCGCGTTCGTTTGAAAATCCACACACGTTGGGCTCTGCATACCGCCCAGCCCCGACGCGCCATAGAACGCCGTCACATCCAGCGTCGGCAGCAGTCCGTTCTTCACGCCTTTTAGCGTAATCTGGTCGTTCTTCAAATTCAGCATCGCCTGCTCAATGGTTGGACTGTTGGCCTCTGCCTGCCGCACCAGATCATCCACCGGCTCGTGCTCCTCCGGCGTCTCCGTCAGGCTCACCCGGTCGGTCGGAATCACCGGAGCACTCGCTATCGCCGGATCATTCAGCGTCCGCGTAATCGCCTGCTTCATCAGCAATTGCTGATACTCAAGGTTGCTCTCGGAGGCAATCAGCGCCTGCTTGTCCGTCTCCAGGCCGCTCCGCGCGCTCACCACGTCCAGCGGAGCCAGCGTCCCAATCTGCAACTGCTTCTCATTGTCCTTCAGCAACGCCGACGACTGGTCCACCGCCCGCTGCTTCGACTGCAAATCCTCATACGCGCTCACCAGGCCCCAGTAAATGCTCTCCACCTGGTTGATCGTGTAGAGCACCTGCTGCCGAAACGCCGAGTCCGCAATGCGGCGATCGTTTTTCGCCTGCACAATGAAGCGCCCGTTAATGCCCCACCCAAAACCCTGCAACAGATGCTGCGTCAATTGCGCATTAAAGGTCGTCGTATAGGACGGGCTGTAGGAATTAAAAAAGCTACTCGACGTGGTGTAGTTATTGTCAAAACCCACCTGCAGTTGCGTCCCGGTAAGAAACCCCTGCGTGTACTCGAAGTTGTAGGTGTTCGTGTTCTGGGTAAGCGATCCGCTCGGATAAAACAGGATGTTCTGCTCCGCCGTCGTCGCCCTCTGCAACTGGACCGCTCCCGTAAGCACCGGATCCAATTTCTCCGGCAGCGGCCCGCCGCCATTCGTCGTCAGCGCAAGTCCGTTCGCGCCCGAACCCGCGCCCCCCGCGCCCACGCTCGTTCCGCCCGGCCCGCCGCCGCCCGTCACCGTCGTTCCCGAGCCGCCCAGCGTCCCGGTCACCAGTCCGCTGTTCACGCCGAAGAGCGTGCTCCCCGACTTCGCGCGCAAAATATCGGTGTCCGCAATGTTCAGGTTGTAGCGCTGAATCGCGATGTCGTAATTGTTCTCGAGCGCCAGCACAATCGCGTCGCTCAGGCTCAGGTAAATCTTGCCGCCCTTCGCCAGGTCATCCAGTTTGGGCGAATTCAGAAAACTCGCCTCCGGCGCGGTCGTCGGCAAGTAGGGCGCAATCGGATTTCGCCAGTAATTTCTCGGCTTGCTGAAGTCGTGCGTGCCGGGCCGCATGTACAGCGGCTGCGTAAAATTCGGAGCCGGCTCCTGCGGAAGCCCTTGCATATTCGGCTGCCCCGCCGCGTTCGCCTGCGTCGTCGGCACGTTGGCCGTTCCGGTCGCAGGCGTGGACTGCTGCCCATATCCCGGCATGGTGCCCGCCAGCAAGCAACTGATCGCCACCCCGGCCTTCAATTTCACAAACAGGCTCGACCCGTCCGCCGGATCACCGCTCCGCGCCCGCCGGCGCGCCCCAAACATGTCCATTCGATCTCTCCACAGTTCAAGCGCTGGCTTCCGCGCTTCTCTTCAACGTTGTTCCCGAATGCTTACCCGTTTTATTCCGACAGGACTATCTGGCCTTAATCGTCTTGTATCAGGGCACGGCTTACAGCTTGCTGAAAAACTCAAGTCTTGTATCAGGGGCATGGCTTCAGCCATGCCGTAAATGGTTCAGAATGAATCCGGGCTTCAGCCCCTGCACGAGGCTGGCCGATAGAATCCGCCCTTTTTCATCAAACTGTTTAGCCGTGCCGTAAAACCAGCAAAAATCATGGAGCTTTACAGGCCACGGAAAAAAACTCGGCTTTTGAAGGGGACGGGCTTCAGCCCGTCCGTTCAAATCTTCTATTTTCAACGCGGCTTTAGCCGCTGAGGGACGGTTTCCTTCCCGGGACGAGTTTTTCCGCAGCCTGTTGAACCCCTGAGCGATGCCTTTTCTCTCCCCGGATGACCGTGGAAATCACTTCCAGCCGGGGCCGTTTCCGCCAACTTTGCTATACGCGATTTTCCCCAGCTTCGTTCCCCGAAATCCGCGCTTGGCACGAAGCTTGAGTATATCGTAGGCAATCTGATGTTTGAGCCCTGGGAAAAGACCCAGAAACTTCACTGAAATTTTGAGAAGATGCCATCAACCGCATGAATTGGAAACTCACCCTCGCCTACGACGGAACCGATTTCCACGGCTGGCAGGTCCAGCCCGGCCACTCGACCATCCAGGGAGAGCTGGCCGACGCCATCGAGCGCGTCACCGGCGAGCGCGT
>JBAUHD010000446.1:0-1695 GCA_049680085.1 Acidobacteriaceae bacterium | reverse complement strand
ATTGTGAAGCGGGTGAAGGACCGCGAGCGCGGGATTCCGGGCGGAGTGTATATTTCCTGCTCGGCTTGCGATTTTTACGAGAAGCTCTAGAGACGAGCGATCAGCGTCCAGCAAAAAGCCCGGCGGCGAGCCGGGCTTTTTGATTTGGTGGAGCGTTATTGGCTGATGGGAACGGCGGTGAGTTCAAGCTCGGTTTTGCCCTTGTCGGCGTTGTTGTCTGCGGAGAAGATGACCGTTGGCTGATTGATCGGCACCGTCACGTACGAGTTCCAGCTCACCTGCCGAATAATGGGCTCTTTCATACCAGCAGGCATGTACGAAGAGGAGTCGGAGGTGGAGAAGCTACTGATGCTCACCTTCACTTCGAGGCGCAACGTCCGATCTACGATTTCAGCATGCTCTACATCAATATTCGTTCCTGTGTCGATGTATTGAAATTGCACGTTGCTTGCTCCGGCGCTGCCGCTCACTATTGGAATCCTATCTCCGGTTCGGATAGAGCTGCTGCGGTCGCTCTTGGGACCGGAGGCAACCATTTCGTGGTACAAGCGGCTGTTCACGACCTTGCCCTCCGGGGAAACATCCAGCACGCGGAAATTCAGCCTGAAGTAGCGCTCTGGGCTTTGCTTATAGGAGGACGCCGAAGCCTGTGCAGGTTGTGAGGGTTGCGCTTCCTGCGACCACGCGGTCAGGCTGAAGACAAGGGCGAAGGCAAGCAGAGCGGAGGCGAGTTTCGTTCGTTGGTTCATTCGGTTCTCCTAATTGAGAGCGGCGATGGTCAGCGGCTTGATTTGAATTGGGGAAATGGCGATCGGTTGAAGCGCAGCGGCAGCTTGCTGCTTTTGCGCTTCGGCTATTTCGGCGGCTTCTTTGGGGTGCTGCTGGACAAAGGTCAGCAGGGCCAATTCTTCTTTGGAGTAGGGAGCGGGAAGCGGGCGGATCCACGAACGCGGTCTTCGCGCGGTATGCGCGTGACGTTGGATCGGAACCGGAGCGGGTTTGCTCGTCGCAGCGGCGAGCGTTTCCGGCGGCTGTGGCGATTTTGAAGCTTCGATGCTGGGCGTGGGCGGCTGCGAGGCTACCGGCGCGGGAGGCTTGGGCAGACTTATGCGTCCGGCAAATAGAAATACGAGCGCGAGCGTGGCGGCCAGCGGCAGAGCGATGGCGAGAGCCAATTTCCAGCGGTTGCGTTGCGGCGCGGGCTCTTGCTGCGCCTGACGCAGGATGCGGGCGGGGAGTTGGGGCGGAGGCTCGATGGCCGCGTAGCTCTTTACGGCTTCGTCCAACATTTGGTCTAGTTCGTCGCGCATGATGGCCCTCCTTTCGTGTGGGCGATTTTTTCTTTCAGCAGTTGCCGGGCCCGCATGAGCCGCGTGCGCACGGTGCCTTCGGGCAGGCCGAGCACCGCGCCGATTTCGCGCGAGTTCATCTCGTCGATGCCGGAGAGTACCAGCGGCCGGCGCAGCTCCTCGGGTAGCGCGTCGATGAGCCGATGCAGCGCGGCTGCGGTATCGGCGCTCATGGCCTGCTGCTCCGGCGAGGGTGTTTGCGACGGCGTTGCGTCCGCATCCACGTCGGCGACCTGCATTGCGGGAGCACGGCGCAGATCGAGCGCCAGTCGCCATGCCGCCCGCGCCAGAAAGGCCCGCTCGTCGCGGATGCCGTGCCAGCGGCCATTCCGGTAGAGCTTGAGGA
>JBAUHD010000445.1:0-2970 GCA_049680085.1 Acidobacteriaceae bacterium | reverse complement strand
CGGCGCGGAATTTTCGGCAGTTTGTCCGCTACCAGCTCCGCGACAGCGAACGCGGAAAATACTATCAGCCAGACCGAATGCGACAGGAACCCCATGCGGGAACCGGCCAGGCTCAGCCAGCCCAGATGCGCGCCCCAGCAGACCAGCGCGGGTCCCGTCATCGAACGCAGCCCGCACACCACTCCGATAAGAAAAACCAGCAGCATCACCAGCAGGACCGACATGGCTAATTCCCGGTCTCCAGCAGCAGCTTCCCCGAAGTTTTTCTGCCTTCAAGGTCGCGATGCGCCTGTGCGGCGTCCGCGAGTGGATAACTGCGCTCCACTCGGACCCTCAGCTTTCCCTGTTGCACCGCGCCCAGCACGTCGGCCGAGCGCCAATCCAGTTCTTCGCGTGTCAGCGTATAGTCCTTGAGCGTTGGCCGGGTAATAAATAGCGAGCCGCGCAGCGACAGGCCGATCAAATCAAACGGGGGCACGGCGCCGCTTGATCCTCCAAAAAGCGCGAGCAGGCCGCGCGGGCGCAGGCAGTTCAGTGATTTCTCAAACGTCGTCCGGCCCACCGAGTCATACACCACATCCACGCCGCGCCCGCCCGTCAGCCGCTTCGTCTCGGCTTCAAAATCCGCCTCGGTATAGCGAATCACCTCCGCCGCTCCCGCCTCGCGCGCCAGCTTTTCCTTGGCCTCGGTGGAAACCGTCCCGATCACGCGCGCGCCGATCTGCGCGGCCATCTGCGTCAGCAGCAGTCCCACACCGCCCGCCGCCGCGTGGACCAGCGCCGTATCGCCGGCCTTCAATGCAAAGGTGGAGTGGGAAAGATAATGCGCCGTCATGCCTTGCAGCATCACCGCCGCGGCCAGCTTCAGGTCTATCCCTTCGGGAACTTTGACCAGCTTCGCCGCCGGAACCGCCGCGTATTCGGCATAGCTGCCCAGCGTGCCAAACCACGCTACCCGGTCGCCCGCCGCAAAGTCGCGCACCCCCGGGCCCACGCGCTCCACGACGCCCGAGCCTTCCATGCCATTGATGAAGGGAAGCTCCGCGGGGTAGCGCCCCTCGCGGAAATATATGTCGATAAAATTCACGCCCGAAGCGCGCACCTTCACCAGAGCCTCGCCAGCCTTCGGCTCCGGAACCGGGACCTCCGCGGGCGTCATGACCTCCGGCGCACCGGTCTGTTGAATCTGGATCGCTCTCATACCTAAAAGGGTACAGCGGAAGCGCGATTTATTCCTGCAACAGGCTCAACTCGCCCGATGGGCTCAGCCGCACCAGCCGGTCAATGGTGTAGGGAGCGCGCTGCTGCGATGTGTGGTAATGCCGCACCTGCAACTCGCCCAGCAGGCCGATGGCCAGCAGTTGAATGCCGCCCAGAATCAGCACGCCCGCAATCACAAACAGCGGCCCATGCTGGTCCATCACGTGCTGCGTCGTGAAAATCTTCAGTCCTGCCAGAAAGACGGAAATCCCTCCGCCCCCCAGAATACCCAGCGCGCCGAACAGCCCGAAAAAGTGCAGCGGCCGTGTCATGTATTTCAGCAGAAACCGGATCGTCAGCAGGTCAAAGAACACGCGGAACGTCCGCCCGATTCCGTAGTGCGACTTTCCACGCTCGCGATGCGCATTCTTGATGGGAATTTCGCAAATGCTCGCCCCATACCACGCGGCCAGCGCCGGGATGAAGCGGTGCATCTCGCCGTAGAGCGGAATGTTGTGGATCACCTCGCGGCGGTATGCCTTGAAGGTGGTGCCGAAGTCGTGGATGTTCACGCCCGAAAGCCTCGCCATCAGCCAATTGGCGCAGCGCGAGGGAATCCGCCGCATCACAAAATTGTCGATGCGCTCCTTCCGCCACCCGCTCACCACGTCGTAGCCTTCTTCCAGCTTTTCGAGAAAGTTGGGAATCTCACTCGGGTCGTGCTGCAAGTCGCCGTCCATGGCCAGCACAAAATCGCCCGCCGAGTGGTCAAAGCCCGCCGCCAGCGCCGAGGTCTGCCCGAAGTTCCGCCGCAGCTTCACCACCAGCACCCGGCTGTCCACCGCCGCAATCTCTTCCAGCAGCTTGTAGGTGCGGTCGTTGGAGCCGTCGTCCACCAGCACCAGCTCAAAGCTCTCGCCAACCTGCTCCATCACCGCCTTCAGGCGGTCATACATCACCGTGACGTTCTCTTCTTCGTTATGGAAAGGGACGACAATGGAATATTTCGGCATCAGTGTTGATTATAAGACTTAAGTCACATCTACAAAGTGAGCCTCACCTTAAAATGTGGGTATGACCGCTCCGTTGAACGAACCAAACATCGCCGTCCTCGTCGATACTTTCTATGCCCATGTCCGCGAGGATGACCTGATCGGCCCGGTGTTCAACCGGGTGGTTGCCGATTGGCCCGAGCACCTGGCCAAGCTCACCGACTTCTGGAGTTCCGTCATTCTCTCCGCCGGCACCTACAAGGGCAATCCCATGATGGCCCACCTGCCCATCCCGGAGATGGACCAGGAGCACCTGGTCCGCTGGCTTACTTTGTGGCAGCAGACCACGGCGGAGATTTTCGAGCCGGAGATCGCCGACATTTTCCTCGGCAAAGCCCTCATGGTCGGCGAACGCTTCGTCGCCGCCGCCACCAGCGTCCGCGGAGCGCAACTCGTCTCTTAGAACTGGTTGTCATCCCGACGCCAGCCTATGCCATCAAGATGTACCACGTCCTCGCCGCAACTCGTCTCTATATCTGGTTGTCATCCCGACCGAAGTCATTGCAGAGCAATGACGCAGCGGAGGGAACCGCACTTATTCTGATTTTCACGCTGATCGCTGAACGCTGTCCTGAGCCCTGAGCCCTGAGCCCTATTTCTCCTGAATCGCTGAACGCGGATCGCCCGCTCTCAGCGCCCGCTGCACCTTGCTGTGCTTCCGGCTGTAAGCAAAGTAAATAATCAGCCCGATCACCAGCCAGCTTCCAAAGCCGATCCA
>JBAUHD010000444.1:0-6798 GCA_049680085.1 Acidobacteriaceae bacterium | reverse complement strand
TCACGCAGAAGATGTTGTAGTAGAGCATGGGATGAATCCAGCCGGGCGAGTAGGTGGCGTCCTGTCCGGACCAGAGGAGGAGCAGGACGGCGAAGAAGGCGAATTGGCCGCCGAGCACCTGGCAGGTGAGTCCCCAGTGGCGGCGGTTGTCGAGCTTCTCAACCTGGTTGGGGGTGAGGTTGCGCTCCGCGGCGGGGATGGTGAGATTGGCCATGTGGCGACTTCTCCTTGGATGAAATTTCGGAACAGCGGAGGCGGCAGGTCCGCCTCGGCTATCCATTAAATCACGCGCGCCTGGTTTTTGAGATACTCAACCAGTTTCTTTGCGGATTCGGCGGCGGGGCCCTGGATCATTTCGGTCTTTTTCTGCTTTTCGGGGACGTAGAGGCGCTCGATCTGCTGCTGGTTTTTGCTTAGCCGGCTCTCGACCTCGGCCCACTCAACTTTGCGGACAGGCTTGGTTTTGGCCTGCTTGATTCCGATGAGGGTGGCGTAGCGGAGCTTGTTGATGCCGCTCTGGATGGTGAGCACGGCCGGGAGTTTCATGTCGATGTACTGGTAATGGCCGGCTTCGAGCTCGCGCTTGAGGTGGAGGCCGCCGTCGGTTTTTTCAATGCCGATGATGATGGTGGCGTGCGGGACGCCGAGCAGCTCGGCCAGCAGCACGCCGGTCTGGGCGCAGCCGTAGTCGTCGGATTGAAGGCCGGTGACGATGAGGTCAAAATTCTCCTCACGGACGGCGGCGGCGATGGCGCGGGCAGTGTTGGCGGAATCGAGCCGGGTGAAGCGGTCGTCTTCAAGAAAAATCGCGCGGTCGGCTCCCTTGGCCAGCGCCTCGCGCAGCACCTGGGAGGCGCGCGCGGGACCGGCGGTGAGGACCACGACCTCTCCCTGATGCTTTTCCTTCTGGCGGAGCGCCTCTTCGAGGGCGTAGGCGTCGGGCTCGTTCACCTCGTACGAGGTGTCCTCGCGGATCCATTTGCCGTCATCGGAGAGCTTGAGCGGAGCGTCTTTTTGGGGGACCTGCTTGATGCAGACGAGTATCTTCATGGCGACCGGCCAGTATAGCTGAAAAGACAGCGTTCAGCGATCAGCGGTCAGCGGTCAGGCAAAGCGGAGAATCCTTCTGCCAGTGAGGGCCATCCAGAGATAGAAAAGAAGTTTGGAGCGAAAGGGGATAGCCATGGCATTGATTCGGGCGTGCGGCAATTGCGGGACGAAGAATCGAACACCGGCGGCGCATCTTGCGGACACGGGACGATGCGGCGCGTGCAAGCAGGCGCTTCCGCCGGTGAATGCGCCAATTGCGGCGGACACAGCGATGTTTGACGATGTGGTGCGGATGGCGCGGGTTCCGGTGCTGGTGGACTTCTGGGCGGAGTGGTGCGGACCATGCAAAATGGCGGCTCCGCATGTGGAGCGGACGGCGGCGGAGATGGCCGGGCGGGCGATTGTGCTGAAGGTGGATACGGAGCGGCATCCTGAGCTGGCGGGACGCTACAATGTGCGGGGCATTCCGAACTTTGTGGTCTTTGCCAACGGGCAAGTGGTGCGGCAGCAGGCGGGACTGGTGGACCACTCCCGGATGGAAGCGTGGCTGGAGGAGGCGCGGACGGCAGCCGCTCCGGATGACCATGCCTGAAGTTAGCTCTTCAGGCGGATTGGAGGAAGGCTACGGACTGGATTCCGGCGACCTCGAAGCGCTTGCGGCAGCGGATGTTCGTGCAGGCGACCATGTCGTCGCGGCGCACCATGTAGGATTGGGCTTTGGCGAAGCGGGCGCGGTCGCGCTCGTCGGCGTGTCGGGGCAGCCCGTTCTTCTTGCGGCGGACGAGCCAGCCTAGCTGGTAGTCGCCCTGCTGTCCGCAATGGGGGCAGGTGAGCATGTGGTTGCGCTGTTCGGGGCGCTCGTCGAAAAAATCGCGTTCTTCCATGGTTTCCCCCTGAATTCGTCTCCTATAGATTGTATGGAGAATGGGCGCAGACGGGAAGTGCCGGGCGGGGTGCGAAGTGGCGAAGAAACGGGTGAAGAAGAAGACATTTTCCGCGGTGAAGGCGGTGAAGGCGAACGCCCGCGAGCGCGTGGGCCAGCCGAAGCCGGAGCGAGTGATTGAAGAGAAGCCGCGCCGGCGCGTGGAGAAGCATAAGACTACGCTGGCGGAGATGCTGGGGGAAGACCGCTCCCATGACCAGTGAGAAGGCACACATCACCGCATGAGATTCATTGCCATTGCGATCCTTTCGATTCATCTGCTTTGGATTGCGGCTGTGATTTTTGGCGCGCCGTTTACGCGCGGGCGTCCGGTGTGGAGCGGGCTGCATATCGCGTCCCTGATCTGGGGGATTGTGGTGGAGGTGGCTCCCGTTCCCTGTCCGCTGACGCTGGCCGAACAGCACTTTGAGAGGCTGGCCGGGATGCAGGCGTATCAGGGCAGCTTTCTGATGCATTATCTGGACATGATTATTTATCCCAGCCTTCCGTGGTGGCTGGTGGCCACAGTGGGCGCGGGGATTTGCGTTTTGAACCTGGGAATCTATGCGTCGCGATTGCGCGCGGCGAGGAGAGCGAAAGCGGCGCATTCTTCGCGGTAGCGTATGCTGGAAACAGTGGCGTATCACGGATTCTCCGGGCGCTGCCGGGCTTCCGCCCGTTTCGGTCCTCCTCGTTCCTTGAGCCTGGCCTGTGGAAATGATCACAAAAACGAGGAAAAATGCGCTCACAATTGGTTTATTCGGCAGGGATCCAGATCACGAACCGCTTTTTGCTTTCGACCATCGCGATGGGCGCGGTGCGTAAGCTGCACGTGAACTCAACGCGGGTGGAAGACACGACCAACCAGATTTTCAGCGAGGTTGCGAACGGCAATTACCTGCAGGTGACGATGCCGGAGATCAAGGCCGCGCCTCCTATGGATCCTTTGCTGATCCCGGTGGCGGTAGGCTGACCTTCTGGCCTAAGACGATTGAGGGGCCGCCGCGTCGCGTGGCGGCCCTTTTCATTGGGACACTATACTGAGGCCATGAGCCAGTTATTGCTGAACATGATTCGCAGAGGGCAGAACGCGGAGCTTGCCGCAGTGGTGGCGGAGGCTCCGGAGGCGGCGCGGGCGCGGGATGCGCAGGGCGTTTCGATGCTGATGTGGTCAGTGTATACGCGGCAGCCGGAGATTACCGGGACGCTGCGGCCGGCGGCGGGCGAGCTGGACGTGTTTGAGGCGGCGGCGCTGGGCGATTGCGAGCGGCTGGATGCAATTGTGGCGGGCGACGCGATGCAGGTTTGGGCGGTGTCGCCGGATGGTTGGGCCCCATTGCACCTGGCATCGGCCTTCGCGGGACCGGACGCGGTGAGGCTGTTGCTGGAGCATGGCGCGCACGCGCACCAGGTATCGCGGAATCCGCAACGCAACCAGCCGTTGCACGCGGCGGTGACGCTGGGGGATTCTGAGCAGACGGTTCGCCTGCTGCTGGAAGCGGGCGCGGACGTGAATGCGACGCAGGCGGGAGGGTTTACCGCGCTGCACCAGGCGGCCGCGGCGGGGAAGCTTGAAATGATCGCTCTACTGCTGGAGAGCGGGGCGCGGCGGGATGCGCGCTGCGACCAGGGGAAGCTGCCCTGTGATTACGCACTGGAGCGGGGTCACGCGGCGGTGGCGGAATTGCTGGGGTGAGGGCAGCGTTTTCCGCAAAAAAGCAAAGGGGGCCTGTGTGGGCCCGTCCCCCACACAAGCAAAAGCGGCTTGTGTGGGCCACCGTTTTATGAGTAAGCTTTGCGCCAGTGCAAGCGTCGTTTTGAGCATGATGTTGCTTGCTGTCGCCAGTGCGCAAAATCGCGCGCCGGCACCGGCCGCAGCGCAGATCCCGATGGTTACGGTGCGCTCGAATCTAGTGCTGGTTCCGGCCCTGGTGAAGACTCAATCCGGTGAGATTGTCTTTTCGCTCACAGCCGATGATTTTGAGCTGACCGATGATGGCGTCCCGCAGAGGCTGCGTCTCGATCCGGATACGGACTCGCAGCCGCTGGCGCTGGCAGTGATTGTGGAGACGGGCGGACTGGGCGCATCGCATCTGGACGATTATCGCGGGCTGGATGCGGTGCTGGATTCGATTGTGGGCGGAGTGCCGCATCGGATCGCGGTGGTGGGATTCGACAGCAAGCCTCATCTCGAACAGGACTTCAATTCCGACACGGATATGGCGGCCCGCACGATCGCCGGCCTGCGCGGAGGCGACCAGGGCGCGGCCATTCTGGATGCGCTTGGCTATGGCATTCATCTGCTGGCGAAGCAGCCGCCGGAGTATCGGCGCGCCGTGCTGCTGCTTAGCGAGACGAAGGACAGCGGCAGTCGAACTAGCCTTGAGGATGCCATACGCGCTGTTGATAATACGAACACGTCCATCTACAGCTTTGGGTTTTCGAGTACCAGGGCGGCGGTGAGCCACGAAGCGTCGAAGCTGCCCCGCCCCGGAGGGAGCGCTTATTCAGATGAGCCCTATCCGCCGGGCGGGTGCATGAGCCGCGCTCCGGACGCCGATCCGGACGCGCATGGCAGGCGCAGCGTCCAGGCGCTGGATTGTGCCGGCGATCTGCTTCCTCCGCTGCGACTGGCCCGGATGGTCTTTCTCGCGGCGAAGGACGGGCTGGCCCGCAACGCGCCGAAGTCGGTGGCGGAATTGACGGGCGGCGAGTATTTCGGTTTCAAAAATGCAAAAACTCTCAGCCGAACGCTGGTATCGGTGGCGAACGACGTGTCCAATTACTATGTCCTGAGCTTTCGCCCGCAGTCGCCGCACGCCGGGTTTCATGTTTTGAAACTGCGTCTGAAAGACAGGCCGGAGCTCCGACTGACGGCCCGGCAGGCATACTGGGTGGAAGACGAGGCGGCGGCGAAGGAATGAATTTTTCTCCATACAGCAAAAAGCGCTCGTGTGGGTCACCTGTGGACAGCAATATTCGGCATTCAAGTGCAACAAAACAGCGCGCAAACTCGTCCATAATTGGGTATGCGGGAATTGTCCCTCCAGGAGTGGTGCGCCATAGCCGTCTGACCGCCAATTTTGCGTGACTTGCGCCGGTTGGATGGTTCTGGAGAGGATAAGAACCGGCGGCCCGCGGGAATATCCGCAACGTCAAGAGAAAAACAGAAGAAAGTCCGCTCGGCCTGGCAACAGGTTTGCGGGAATGGTGCAAGAAAAAGATACCGATGGAACATACGCCGGCTGTGCCTCCCACGCCACCTGAACATCAACTGCCATCGACGACGACCGCGGTGGAGCCGCCGAAGCGGAAGAAGCGGCGCCAGTGGCTTTGGATTCTGCTCCTGCTGCTGATTTTTGCGGTGATTTTTTATTTCGTGCTGCGCAAGGGTCCGCAACAGGCGGCGCATGGGCCGGGCGCGCGGCGCGGGTTCGCCGGCACCGTGACGCTGACGGCGGCGACGGCGAAAAAGGGAGACATTGGCGTTTACCTGAAGTCCATTGGGACGGTGACGCCGGTGTATACGGCGACGATTTACAACCAGGTGGCGGGCGTGATCGCGGCGGTGCACTACCGCGAGGGCCAGATGGTGCGGAAGGGCGCGCCGCTGGTGGATATTGATTCGCGGCAGTACCAGGCCAACGTGGACACGGCCGCGGGAAACCTGGAGCGCGACACCAATCTGCTGGCGCAGGCGAAGATGGACCTGGCGCGCTACCAGACGGCGTGGTCGCAGAATGCGATTGCGCGGCAGCAGTTGGATGATCAGGAAAAGCTGGTGCTGCAATACGGCGGGTTGGTGAAGGCGGACCAGGGCACGCTGGAGTTCGACAAGGTACAGCTCGGGTATGCCCACATTGTCGCTCCGTTTACCGGGAGGGTGGGATTGCGGCTGGTGGATCCGGGGAACCTGGTGCAGGCCAACGCGAGCACTCCGCTGGCGGTGGTGACGCAGATGGAGCCGATCACGGTGGTGTTCACGGTGGCGGAGAGCAATCTGGAAGCGGTGCTGGCGCAGATGCGGCGCGGGCAGGCGCTGCCGGTGGAGGCGTGGGGCTCCGACCAGCAGACCAAACTGGATACCGGCAGACTGACGGCGACGGACAACCAGATTGACACGACGACGGGCACGCTGAAGCTGCGCGCGACCTTCAACAATAAGCAGGACCTGCTGTTTCCCAACCAGTTTGTGAACACGCGGCTGCTGGTGAAGACGTTGCACGATGTGACGCTGCTTCCGACCAACGCCATCCAGCACAACGGCGAAGAAGCCTTTGTTTACGTGCTGGCAGACGGGAAGGCGAAGAAGCAGGACGTGCAGACGGGCACAACCAATGAAGGCGTCACCGCGGTCACCGGAATTAAACCGGGCGACGCGGTGGCGACGAGCAGCTTCCAGAAGTTGATGGACGGCTCGCCTGTGAGCATCGCCAAGGGTCCGCCCCCGGCTTCCAAGCCCAACGAGAGCAACGTGCCGTGAGCCCGTCCCGCCCATTTATTCTCCGGCCAGTAGCGACTTCGCTGCTGATGGCCGCTATTTTGCTGGTGGGCATTGTCGCGTTTACGCAACTGCCGGTGTCGGCGCTGCCGGAGGTGGATTATCCGACCATCCAGGTGCTGACGTTTTATCCGGGCGCGAGCCCGGAGGTGATGTCCACGACGGTGACGGCGCCGCTGGAGCGGCAGTTCGGTGAGATGCAGGGCCTGAGCCAGATGACCTCGACGAGCTCGGGCGGCACGTCCGTGATTGTGCTGCAGTTTGACCTGTCGCTGAGCATCGACGTGGCCGAGCAGGAGGTGCAGTCGGCCATCAATGCGGGGCA
>JBAUHD010000443.1:0-13521 GCA_049680085.1 Acidobacteriaceae bacterium | reverse complement strand
TTTCGCCCTCGGCACGGAGCACTTCTCCGTTCACGACATCATAGACGGGAGTGCCGCGCGTGAGGATGGTTCCGGCGGCCAGCACGGCTCGTTTGCGCACGATTGTGCCTTCATACACGCCGCAGTTGCCGCCTACCAGCACGTCGTCCTCAAGAATGACGGGGCTGGCGTTGACCGGCTCGAGCACGCCGCCGACCTGCGCCGCCGCGCTCAGGTGGACGCGCTTACCGATCTGCGCGCAGCTTCCCACCAGCGCGTGCGAGTCCACCATGGCGCCCTCGTCCACATACGCGCCCACGTTGATGTACATGGGAGGCATGAGCACCACGCCCCTGGCGACATAGGAGCCGGCCCGCACCGCGGAGCCGCCGGGAACCACGCGCACGCCCTCTTCCACGGTGAACCGCCGCGCCGGATAGGTGTGCTTGTCCACAAACGTGAGGCCGTCGCCGGAGCTGGTCAGCGATCCGATGCGAAAGCCGAGCAGGATGCCGCGCTTTACCCAGGCGTTGACGCGCCAGCCGGTGGGCGAGCCGGTGTCGGGTTCAGCGGCGCGGACCTCGCCTTTTTCGAGCGCCGCGCGCAAATCCTCGAAGGCGACCATGGCGCCGGAGTTGCCCACGGCTGCCGCTCCCGCCGCAAAATGCTGTTCAATTCTCTGGGAAAGATCTTCAAGGCTCACATCCGGAGTCTACCAGTTGGCCAAACTCCGCCGCCCCGCTACAGCACCATGTTGTCGATCAGCCGCGTGGCTCCGACGAACGCGGCCAGCGCGGCCAGCGTGCCTGCGGAAATGTCGGCCACATCTTCGAGTGTGTCGGCGTTGACGATCTTGCAATAGTCGACGCGAACCAGCGCCTCGCGGGCCAGCACGGAATTCGCAGCGGCTATCAACTCTCGCGCCGTCGTGACCCCGGTCTTCGCCAGCCGCGATATTTCCTGCAAAGCCCGATGCAGAACCAGAGCCTGCCGCCGCTCCTCTGCCGACAGGTACCGGTTGCGCGAACTCATGGCGAGCCCGTCGGGCTCGCGGACGATGGGGCAGGCGACGATCTCGACAGGAAAATTCAATTCCCGAACCATCTTTTTCAGCACGGCAAGCTGCGCGGCGTCCTTCTGGCCGAAGAAGGCGCGGTCCGGGCCGATGATGTTGAAGAGCTTGGCGACGATGGTCGCGACGCCGCGAAAATGGCCAGGACGCGAGACTCCGTCCAGGCGGGCGCCGACGTCCTCGACATCGACAAACGTGCTTGCGCCGGGCAGATACATTTCCTCCGCGGACGGGGCGAAGAGGATTTCCACGCCTTCACGGTCGAGCGCGGCGCAGTCGGCCTCAAAGGTGCGGGGATACTTCGAGAAGTCCTCGTTGGGCGCGAACTGCATGGGGTTCACAAAGATCGAGGCCACGGTTGCGTCGCAGGATGCACGCGAGGCGCGGACCAGCGAGAGATGCCCTTCATGGAGCGCGCCCATGGTCGGAATAAAGCCGATGCTTCGCCCAGCGGCCCGCATTGCGCGCAGGGCGGCGCGGGTTTCGGGAATCGAATGCAGAATCCGCATCAGGCTTTGCGGACGCCTGTTCCCGCAGCCGAGGGCAGATGGTAGCTCTCGGCTTCAGAGGGGAACGCGCGCTCCTCCACGTCCCGCGCATAAGCTTCTATGGCGGAGCGAAAGAGCGCGGCAGCGTCGCCGTATTGGCGGACGAACTTCGCTGGCGGGGAAAAGGTCAGGTTGACCAGATCGTGGAAGACCAGAATCTGCCCATCGCAGTCCGGTCCCGCGCCGATTCCAATGGTCGGAACGCTTACTTCCGACGTAATTCTGGCCGCGACCTCGCGCGGTATTCCTTCGAGCACAATGGCGGAAACTCCGGCGGCCTCCAGCATGCGCGCGTCGCGCGTCAACTCGTCGGCGGCGGAGGCCGTCTTGCCCTGGACCTTGTATCCGCCCATGCGATGCACCGACTGCGGGGTCAATCCCAGATGGCCGATGACCGGGACTTCGGCGGCAATGAGCCGCTCGACGAGTTCACAGCGCGTCGCGCCGCCTTCAATCTTGACCGCCTCAGCGCCAGCTTCCTTCACAAAACGGACGGCGTTGGCCACGCCTTCGGCGATGCTGGTGTGGTAGGAGCCGTAGGGCATATCCGCAGCCACAATGGCGCGCTTCACGGCGCGACGGACGGCACGGGTGTGGTGCAGCATCTCGTCCACGGTGACGGGCAGGGTGGTCTCGTAGCCCATGACCACCATGGCGAGCGAGTCGCCGACCAGGATCAGATCGACTCCAGCTTCGTCCACCAGCCGGGCCGTGGCGTAGTCGTAGGCCGTGAGCGCGGTGACGGGATGATGCGCCCGCTTCTTCTCCTGCAAGCTCTGGAATGTGACTTTGGGACGTGCGCCGGGACCGGCGTCAGGGTGGAAATTCGTCAAGCTCATCGCGTCTCCAGTGCAGCTTCCTCATGAAGAGGAATGCCGCCCGTAACCTTGATTTCAGAGAATACGCCCCGCCGCTGGGCAAGTAAAGCGGGGCCTTTGAGCAGTAGTGTCTCAGTTTGAAAGAAAGCAATCCCTCGGGGGCTAAAGCCGCATTCGTTACGAGGAGTTTATGTACGGGCTGAAGCCCGTACCCTTCAAACTGAGACACTACCGGGCTCATCCGAGCACGCGCGAAGGCTATCGATTCGGCTGCTTGAGTACCGCCTCGGCGGCCTGTTCCAGAGTCACGTTGTCGGCCTGGCGGGTGAATTGGGTTTTGATGTCGTCTTCCTGTTCGGAGATGGTCTTGAAGAGCAGCGCACGCCCCTGGATGTGGACATGGGTCTCGTAAATCTGCCAGATGCCGGGAGCGGTCTGCTTACGGTTCACCTCAAACGATCCGCCTTTCTTCAGGCTGCCGAGCAGGCCCCAGCCGAAGTTCACATCGCGGATCATGGTGCCTCGCAGCCGCATAATACGGTGCTGGCGGTTGTTCACGGTCATGTCGCCTTCCATGGCGGCGAAGACGCGGGCCTGGCGGCTGGGAGGGCTGAATTTCGGGTCGGGTTTGAAGTGGAAGATGGTGGTGATGTCGTTCTTGTTTTTGAGGGTCCACAGAAAGGCCTGGGGAAGCATGTTCAGCAGGTCCTCCGCCTCCTGACCGTCTTTCCGGTCGGCCTGCCGCTGCCTGGCCCTGGCGCTGGAATCGTGGACGAACGACTCAACGCTGTTGCGCTGTTGCGCTTCGGGAATCGGGTGCCCATTTTTTTTGATGATCCGATTCACGTCCCCCTGGGAGGTTTGCGCCACCCATTGCACGAGGACGTTGCCGGGTTTGCGGTCCACCTCGTGGTAGATCCAGCGGGATTGGTCGGCCTTGTCGGCGGCCACCTCGGAGGTGACGGTTTCTTTTACAAGCTGGCGAGTGTCCTGCGCGTAGAGTGCGCAGCAGAATGCGCAAAGCAGCGACACGGCAACGATCTTCATCTTCATAGGCCGTTCATGGGGCGCGAACTTGCCGCTTCTATGAGATGCAGAAAGTAGCTGTAAAGGGGACGAGGCTTGGCCGAGCATCCACGGAGTGCAATAAGATGAGCGTGTGAGTTCTTCTCCTAAGGCGACGCATGTGCGCTTCGACGACGCCAGCATGTGGGTCGATCTGAGCGATGGGCGGACCATTGGCGTGCCGCTGGCGTGGTTTCCTCGTTGGCTGCGCGGCACGGCGGAGCAGCGCGCGCAAGTCCGGATCAGCAGCCGCGGTCTGCACTGGGAAGCTCTGGATGAGGACATCTCCGTTGCAGGGCTGCTGGCCGGGCATGGCGACCAGACCACCAGCGGCAAGGTGTTTGCCGCCTGACTCGCCGTCTTCGCATTCCCAAAGTAATGCCCATTCACCGCTTGAGACGCGCTTCCCGCGCACCATCGCGCGCGTTCCGGCGGAAAATAGCGCATGGGCATCAACAATCTGAGCTACAGCAAAGATGGGCTCGCGCTCACCCAACTGTTTGAGGGCGACGTGCTGGCGGCGTATCAGGACCAGCGCGGCGTTTGGACCATCGGCTACGGCCACACGGCGGGCGTGCGGGCGGGGCAGTCCATCACGCAGGCGGAGGCCGAGGCGCTGCTGATCGAGGACATTCAGGCCGCCGTCCATTGTGTCCACGAGTTCGTAACGGTGAAGCTGACCCAGCCTCAGTTCGACGCGCTGGTGGATTTCGCATTCAACGTCGGGACGGGAAATTTCCGCAACTCAACGCTGCTCAGGGAGATCAATGCGGGGCAATTTCCCGAGGCCGCGGCACAGTTCAATTTGTGGGATCACTGCGGGGGCGTCGTGAATGCCGGTTTGCTGCGCCGCCGCCGGGCCGAAGCCGCTGAATTCAGCCGCGAAATATCCGCTTCCGTCGAGTTCGCCTGAGCGATGCCTGATCGCTGGCTTTTACAGCGGCCGGTCGGTGTAGAGCGTTTTGTCGGAGATTTCCTGAATCTTGTAGAGCTTCTTCCCATGGTCGGCCATAAGCTGTTCCACATAGTCGTGGAACTTGCCGGGGACGAAGAGGAAGATGCGCGGGCCGGTTCCCCATTTGGCGAGCAGGCCGGGATCGGCCATGAAGATGTGCGGCGCGTCGGGGTAGTCGGAGCCCCAGATCATGGATGAGCCGAAGGTCTGCTCGGGCTCTTTGCCTTCCTTAATAAGTTGCTTTGGGTTGTCGAGCGGCTCGGAAGAGAAGTACCAGGATTTTCCGTGGGCGAGCAGCGCCTGGTGGTGCGTATAGAAGATGACGGAGGAGCCGCTGGCCTGGTCTCCGTAAAGGATGAGCTGGTAATCGTGATGTCCGGGCTGGGCGGCGTAGTGGTTGATGGTATCGGCCATGGCTTTCGAGGACAGCATGGGCTGGAAGCGCTCCAGCGCAATATGCGCGGCGATGAGCACGATGGCCAGGGTGAAGGCGACGGAGGTGGTGGCTTCGAGTCCGTGATGGCGGCGGCGGAGCAGCCAGGCGGCAATGGGCCCGATGAGGAGCGCGGCCGCGGCGATCACGGCCGGCTCCCGCAGCGCGGCGAAAGACGGCCCGGTGAGGTCGAAGAAGTGGGATGTGGCGAGCGAATAATTACCCACGGAGCGGTGCGCCAGCAGCGTTCCAATGTCGGGAATGAAGGGCAGGTGGCGCGCGGTCCAGAGCCCCCAGGCGAGCGCGGCGGCGGCGGCGGCTCCGGTGAGCGCGAAGGCGGCGTGCATTCCGGTGAGCCATCGACTGGAGGCATTCAGCCAGCGCGGGTCGCGATCCGGAGCTTCTTCAATCATGGCCAGGGCGCCGGTGATGAGAATGAGAATGGCCGGCCAGGCGGGCCAGGTGTAGTACTCCTGATTGGTGGAAATGGCAAAGAAGACAAGGATGAACGCCGCAAAAATGCCGAGCAACAAACCGGTGCGCGCCCGAAAGCGCAGGCGCGCGGCGTAGGACGAGGCGGTGTGCGCATGCGCGGCAAGGCGCGGCTCCAGAAATTCAATTGAATTGGCGGAGCCGTAGTGGAGGTCCGATGCGAAGATACGCCGGTTGCGCCAGGCGCGAACAGTGGCGGCGGGAAGGAAAAGGCTCCACGGGAAAAGCCAGACGAGCTGGCCGAACCAGTAGGCGAACCACGGCTGCTTGTTGTAGTCATGCGGGTAGCGCTTGCCGAGGAAGCGCAGGAAATGCTCGTTGATGAAGTAGAAGTAGAAGAATCCGTGGACGTGTCCGGGCGTGGGGATGTTGCCGACGGGGTGGCCGTGGTCGGGATTGCGCAGGCCGCACAGGATGTGCCACGGCGCGCCGATAGCGAGGAAGAGCAGGATGCCGGTGAAGAGGCGCATCTCCCGCCAGCGACGCCACTCGCCGGTGATGACGAGGTAGGGAATGATGGCGGCCCCGAAGAAGACGGGAGCGATGAGTCCCTTGGCGAGCAGCGCGATGGCCAGCGAGGCGTAGGCCACGTAGAAACGCGAGGGTTTGCGGTCTTCGAGTCCGGTGAGGAAACAGAACAGCGCGAGCGTGAGGAAGAAGGTTAGCAGCGATTCAGGAATGAGGAACCGCGTCCAGAGAAACACGCCGACCGAGGTCAAGACAGCGAGCGCGGCGTAAAAGGCGGCGCGGTCTCCATAGGCGCGGCGCGACCAGAACCAGGCGAGAAGGGCGCAGGCCAGCACGCCGAGCGACATGGGAAGGTGGGTGGCAAAGACGTTGTATCCGAAGAGGTGGTAATCGATGGCGGCCAGCCAATAGGGCAGGGGCGGCTTTTCCAGATAACGAATGCCGTTGACGTAAAGCGTGACCCAGTTTCCGGTATGGGCCATGTGTTGCGCGGCCTGGGCGTGGGTGGCGTCCGCGTCATCGAGCAGCGAGGGCGAAAAGAGCGCGACAAAATGCACGGCGAAGAAGACGAGCAGAAGCAGCGTCCAGGCGCGGGCGGGGGAGGCGTAGATCGCGCGGGTTTTCGGGGTTGGCTCGGATTTGGCGCTGAGATTAGGGGCGGTCATTTCGCAGTGGTCGATGGAGGGGTCCCAGGCAAAGCCTTCGCCCCCCGGTTCAGGATATCAGCGGTGCTGCGGTGCTGGCCGCACGGGCGACTGCTTCGCGTGGCCGCTCTCGTTGGTCGCGGGGACTGCGCGTCCGGCGACACGCGCTTCGCGCCATTCCGGAATCCGCATCGCGGCCCTCCCTTTGGTCGGGAACAGCATTCCATCCAGACGCCACGAAAGCTGTTGAAACAGAATAGAATCGGGATTGAAAAATTTACTTTTGGACTCCCACCTCAGCAATGAACCTTCGACTTTTCAATACTCTTACTGGACGCCTGGAAGAACTTTCCGCCTCTGACGGCAAGGCGCTGCGCATGTACGCCTGCGGGCCCACGGTGTACGACTATGGGCATATCGGGAACTTCCGCACGTTCCTGCAGGTGGACGTGCTGCGGCGGTTTTTGGAGCTGGAGGGGGTGACTCCGAAGCACGTCATGAACATCACGGACGTGGATGACAAGATCATTCGCAACGCGGCGGCGGCGGGTGTTTCCATCGGCGAGTACACCGAGCGATATGAGAAGGCGTTCTTCGAGGACCTGAATGCGCTGTCGGTGGAGACGCCGGAAATTGTGGCGCGAGCCACGGAGCATGTTCCGTCGATGGTGGCGCTGATTGAAACGCTGGCCGCGGAAGACTTCGCCTATAAGACGGAGGAAGGGTCGTGGTATTTCCGGATTGCGAAATTCCCGGATTATGGCAAGCTGTCGAAAAAGGACTTCAGCGGCATCACCGACGGCGCGCGCGTGGATGTGGACGAGTACGACAAGGATTCCGCCCGCGACTTCGCCCTGTGGAAGGCTCCCAAGCCCGGCGAGCACCACTGGGACACGGCACTGGGTCCGGGAAGGCCCGGCTGGCACATTGAGTGCTCGGCCATGGCGACGGAATATCTGGGCCAGGGCTTCGACCTGCACGCCGGCGGCGAGGACCTGATGTTTCCGCACCACGAGAATGAGATTGCGCAGTCGGAGTCGGCGTCGCATACGACGTTCGCGCGCCACTGGTTCCATGTACGTTTCCTGCTGGTCGAAGGCCGCAAGATGTCGAAATCGGAAGGCAACTTCTATACGCTGCGCGACCTGCTGCTGAAGGGGTACAAGGCTTCGGCGATCCGGATGCTGCTGATTTCGGTTCCGTACCGGCAGCAGTTGAACTTCACGCTTGACGGGCTGGCGGCGGAAACGGGCGCGGTGGAACGGTTGCGGACCTTCCATGCGCGCGTGCAGGGAGCGGCCGCGGCTGCGGAAGAAAATTCGGAATTGGCGGCGGAGACGGCGAAGTGGCGGGAGAGTTTCCATGCGGCGCTGGCGAATGATTTGAATACGGCGGAAGCGCGAGCGGCGATTTTCGAGCTGGTTCGGGCGGGGAACGCGGCGCTGGACGCCGGGACCGTCGGCCACGAAAACGCGGCGGCGATGCTTTCCGTTCTCGACGATTTCGACCGCGTCTTTGCCGTTCTGGAAGACCGTGATGCCGAGTGGACCCGCGCCGCCCTCGATTGGGCCGGGCGCGAAGGCCGCCTGAACGAGGTGTCCGCCGAAGTTGTCGCGCAGAGCGCGCTATCCGGCGAGCAGATTCAGGCGCTGGTCGACGAGCGTACGCAGGCCAAGCGCGCTCGCAACTTCGCCCGCGCCGACCAGATCCGGAATGAACTGGCGGAGAAGGGGATTTTGCTGGAGGACTCCAAGGACGGGGTGAGGTGGAGAAGAAAGTAAAGCCTCCGGCGGCGCCTGCGCGGCGAGCGGTGCTCGCCGCATGGGCATACGCGCTTCGCGTCTCGTAAACTTGTGCCGTTATGCCCGACAACTTTGCACAGACCGTAAAGCAGCAGGCCGATATCGTGAAGATTATCGGCGAGTTTGTGCGGCTGAAAAAAGCCGGGGCGCAGAACTTCAGCGGGCTCTGTCCGTTTCACTCGGAGAAGACGGCTTCGTTTTCTGTGCATGCCGCGCGGCAGTTTTACCACTGCTTCGGCTGCGGGCAGTCGGGCGATGTTTTCTCCTTCATTCAGAAGATCGAGAACGTCAGCTTCCCGGAGGCCGTTAAAACCGTCGCCATCAAGTGCGGGATTCCATTGCCGAAGCGCGAGTTTTCCTCCGTCGAAGAAGCGGCGGAGAGCCGCCAGCGGGGTAAATTGATCGAGTTGCAGGAGGCCGCCGCGGCGTGGTTTGAAGCGCAGTTGCGCTCGCCCGAGGGCGCTTTGGCGCGGGAATATCTGACCGGGCGCGGCATGAATGAGACGGGTATCGCGAAGTTCCGCATCGGGTACGCGCCCGACTCCTTCCACGCGCTCCGCGAGCGGCTGCAATCCATGGCCGATACGGAGACGCTGCGCGGCTCCGGCCTGTTCAGCTTCAAACCGCAGGAAGACGGTTCGCCCGGTCATCTCTACTCGCGGTTTCGGAAGCGCATCACGTTTCCCATCGCCAGTGAGGCGGGCCGCGTCATCGCCTTCACCGCGCGCGCGCTCGACAGCGGGGACAAGGCCGGGCCGAAGTATATCAACTCGCCGGAGACGCCGCTCTACACGAAGGGCCAGGTCCTGTTCAATCTGGACAAGGCGCGCGCGGCGATTCGCGAGGCGGATTTCGCCGTGCTGGTCGAGGGACAGATGGACTGCATCTCGGCGTATCTCGCCGGAATCACCAACGTGCTCGCCACCAGCGGCACCGCTTTTACCGAAGCCCAGGTCCGCCTGCTTCGCCGCTACACCTCGCGGGTGATTGTGAACTTCGACCCCGACACCGCCGGAGCGAATGCGGCGGAGAAGTCCATCGCGCTGCTCACCGAGGAAGGCTTCGAGGTCAAGGTGGTGACGCTTGAAGGCGGGCTTGACCCGGATCGCTACGTCCGCGAGCGCGGAGCGAAGACCTACATGACCGCACTGCGCGCCGCCCGGCGGCACCAGGACTACCTGCTGGAGCGGGCGCGCCAGCTCTTTCCGCCACGCACGCCGGAAGCCAAGATCAAGGCGCTCAACTATCTGCTGCCGCACATCCGCCGCATGCCCAGCCGTATCGCCCGCGACGAGTTCGCCATGGACGCGGCGCAGAAGCTGGGGATTGACTCCGCGCTGGTCCGCGAGGAACTGAAGCAGGCAGCGGCCAAGCGGCGGGATTTCCTTCCCGGTCACGCGGCAGCGCCGTTTTCCCGCGCCGAGCAGATTCTGCTCCAGGCGTTTTCGTCTCCGCGGGACAGCGAACTGTACCAGTCGGCGGAAGCGGCGTATCGCGAACATGAAGCCGATTTTGGCCGGATGCGGGAGGATGTGCGCGAAATTCTGGAGCGGCTGCGGGCGCGCGATGGGGGAGCAGACCCCATGCAAGCGCTCACCGAAGCGGAGCACAGACAGGCTCTTGCCGGGGTCCTGGTGTCGATCCACGGAGCCGATCCGCAGCCGGAGGATGTTCAATCAGCGGTACTTACGCTGCGGAGGACATCGCTTGAGCAGGAGCAGCGAGCGATTCGGGCGGCGCTGCAGGAAGCGGAGCGTGCCGGGAAAACGGACGAGATTCTGGAGTTGAGCCGCAAGGCGCAGGAGGTTGCGGTGCGGCTGAGAGGGATGGATCAGTAGGGGATCCAGCCAGGTACAGGTCGGGCTCAAAGCCAAGCAACCACAATCAGACCCAATCCGCTCCCACCAGCATGAGCCCATTCGCAAATTCCACGCAGAGGGCCGGAGAACTGGCCGGCCCCGGTATTGATCCTGGACCCGTGCCCATGCCCACTCCCGGACCCGAACCCGGCCCCCCGCCTGACCCGAACCTTCCGGAACCTGATCCCGAACCGCAGCTCCCGCCGGGGCCGCGCCCTGTGCCAGCGCCCGTGTTTTGAGACCAGCGATCCGCGATCAGATTCGGGGTCTGCTCTAAAATCTTTGTATGCTCGAAACTCGCGAAGTCCAGGCGCGCGCCCGCAAGATCAAGCTTTTTCTGATGGATGTGGATGGAACCCTCACGGATGGCGGAGTCTGCCTGCTTGCGACTCCCGGCGTGGATGCTATCGCCGAGTTGAAGATCTTCAACTCCCGCGACGGAGCCGGGCTGAAGCTGGCCCGCATCATGGGCATCCGCACTGGATTTATCACCGGGCGCAGCTCCGAGGCGGTGCGCCACCGTGCTCGTGAGCTTTCGGTGGACTACGTCCATCTGGGCCAGGAAACCAAGACGGCGGCGTACGAGGCCTGCCTGAAAGACGCCGGAGTCACGGACGAGGAAACAGCCTGGCTGGGCGACGATCTGCCCGACATGCCGCTGGCCCGTCGCGCCGGACTCGCCGTTGCTGTGGCCGACGCCGCGCTCGAGCTGAAGGCCGTTTGCCACTATGTGACCAGCGCAGCCGGAGGCCGAGGAGCGGCTCGCGAAATTGTCGAGTTGATTCTGAAGGCGCAGGGACGTTGGGAGGAAGCGGTTCCGAAGTCGGTGGCGTGAGGGGATTCGTTCAGGGGTAAGTGTTCAGGATAGGGGGCCACGCCGGCAATCCTGGCTATGGCTGTTGGCGATTGACTGTTTGGCCATTTATTCTCGCTGTATGCGTTTTCGTCATGTTCTGGCCTGCGGCCTCGCCGTGCCACTCTCTATCCTCGCTGTTGCTCAATCGGCGCAGCCGACTCCGGCTCAACCAGCCGCGCCCGCGCAAACCGCCGCGCCGGCAGAGTCCACCCCCGCGCCATCGCTTCAGCTTCACAGTCTGCCGCCGCCGGCGCACACGGCCACTCCGCAGGAGCTGGAGCAGCAGAAGCGGGAGCGTCTGCGCACGGGGTTGATCAACCTGGCGCGCGCGGAGGCGAGCTGGGGGCCCCCGGACTCGGCCAAGGGCATGGCTCTGGCGCTGAAGGAGACGGGGCGGACGAAAAACGCCGCCGGAGCCACCGAGATTCGCTACCAGATCACCGGGACGGGCTTTACGCCGGATATGCAACTGACGCTGCTGCACTGGCCGCTAAACCAAAGCGTCCAGCAGGTGATGTCCGGCATTGTGATGGACGCCTCCGGAACCGCCGTTTGCGGCGTAGCCGGGCCTGGTCCGTCGGCTCCCACCGACGCGGCGGGCGCGAATGCAAAAGCGACGGAGAAGGCGGCGCCCTCCTGCGCCAAGACGATGAAGCCGGGAGCGACGATTGAGTTTGAAGCCACGGCGGCCAAAGGCGAGCCGGTGCGGGTGGCTCTGGTCGCCGCCGACCGCACGCACGGGGCCGCGGTGACGGAGATTCCGTTTCCCATTGAGGCCACGGACCGGGGCTGCAAGCTGAGCGTGGTTCTGGGCTCGAAGAACGCGGAACTGGTGCTGGTGGAGGGCCAGGGCTTCAAGGAGGACAAAACCTACTCGCTGGGCACTGAATCGTTCGGCAATAAGCACCCGATGAAGGTGGCGGCGAACGCAAATGGCCATTTCGTGGCGGCGGTCACGCCGTGGGAGCCCGGGCACGAGGTTGGAGACACTACCGCGTATTACCAGAGCACGACTTGCGCGCCAACGGTGAGCTTCCACTGGGGGAAAGACACGTATAAACCGGAGTAGAGGCGAACGTACAATATTGATTTGAACTGATCGCGGAGAACACGCCCTGCTCGAGCAACTCGTATCCACGCTGGCTCAACTGAACGTCTCATTTCAGACGCTCGCCTTTTTCCAGGCGCGGAGCGGCTTCCGGCATTATCTGCGCTACCACTACGGTGACCACACCTTTGAGCACCTCTATCAGTGGAACTGGTTCGATGCCTCGCTGCTCATTCCTTATTTTGTTGTGATGGTGATTCTGGCGTTCTACGGAATGCACCGGTATGAGCTTGTGTGGCTTTATTACCGGCACAAAAAGAAGGCTACGAAGGAGCCTCCGCAACATTTCGAGCAATTGCCGCGCGTCACGGTTCAGCTTCCGATTTACAACGAGCAGTTTGTGATCGACCGGCTGATTGAGGCGTGCAGCAAGCTGGATTATCCGCGTGAGTTGCTGGAGATTCAGCTTCTCGACGACTCGACGGACGAGACGAAGGAAGTGGCGCGGGCGATCTGCGATCGATATGCGGATGAGGGGCTGCCCATCGTCTATATCCATCGAACCAACCGATACGGCTATAAGGCGGGCGCGCTGGATGAAGGACTGAAGGTCGCGACGGGCGAATTTGTGGCGATTTTTGACGCCGACTTTGTGCCTCCGCCGGAGTGGCTGATGCAGGTGATTCATCACTTCGCCGAACCGGAGATCGGCATGGTGCAGACGAGATGGACGCACCTGAACCGCGATTACAGCTTTCTTACGCAGGTAGAGGCGATTCTGCTGGACGGCCACTTTGTGCTGGAGCACGGCGGGCGATCACGGTCGGGCGTCTTCTTCAACTTCAATGGAACGGCCGGCATGTGGCGGCGCAACGTGATTGACGAAGCCGGCGGCTGGCAGCATGACACGCTGACCGAAGACACCGACCTGAGCTACCGGGCGCAGTTGATCGGATGGAAGTTCAAGTACCTCCAGCACGTCACCTGCCCGGCCGAGCTTCCCATTGAGATGACGGCCTTCAAGACTCAACAGGCGCGCTGGGCCAAGGGGCTCATCCAGACGTCGAAGAAGGTGCTGCCGGATGTCTTCCGGAGCAACCTGGACCTGCACACCAAGATTGAAGCCTGGTACCACCTGACGGCGAACCTGAGCTATCCGCTGATGATTGTGCTGTCGGTGCTGCTGATGCCGGCCATGATTATCCGCTTCTATCAGGGCTGGTTTCAGATGCTGCTGATCGACTTTCCGCTGTTCATGGCTTCGACGTTTTCCATTTCGTCGTTCTATCTGGTCTCGCAGAAGGAGCTGTTCCCGGGCCGCTGGTACAAGACCTTTCTCTACCTGCCGTTTCTCATGTCGCTGGGCATCGGCTTGACGATTACCAATACCAAAGCCGTCATGGAAGCCATTTTCGGCATTCAGAGCGCGTTCAAGCGGACTCCCAAATACAGCGTGCAGAAGAAGGGCGAGAAGACCACCGC
>JBAUHD010000442.1:0-10082 GCA_049680085.1 Acidobacteriaceae bacterium | reverse complement strand
AGAGATAAGGGAAGGTGAAGCCGGCTTCGCGGGCCTGTTCGGCGAGGCTTTCCGGCGAGTCGTCGGGATTGGCGGTGGCGTCGTTGCTGCTGATGGCGATGATGCCCACTCCTTTGCCCTGGTAGTCACGTCCTAGTTGCGCGAGCGCGGTTTGCAGGTGCTTCACAAACGGGCAGTGGCGGCAGAGAAACATGACGAGAAGGCCCTTGGGGCCGGCGGCGTCTTTCAGGGACAGGTTGCGATTGGTGACGACGCTCGGAAGCGTGAACTGGGGGGCGGGGGTTCCGAGGGGGAGCATCGTGGATTCGGTGCGGGCCATTGGTTCTCCTGTGCGGTTTGGATGCGGGGAGGTGTTGGGTGGATTCGGCTTGAGCTTCAGTGCTTTCCCACCCTTGTCGCGCAAAGGCGCGCGTCAAGGATGGGGCACCCGGAGTCGTGTTCATCGAAGCGAAACGCAGGTCCCTCACTGCGTTCGGGATGACATCGTGTGTGTGGTGAGGATGACGAATGTGGGTGTCCTTGTCGCCTCCGTGGATGACGGTTGGCCACCGATTCAGAAGAGCGGGGTTTGTTTGCGGGGGAGAGGGAGGTCGAAGTGTTCGTAGGCGAGGCGGGTGGCGACTCGGCCTCGGGGGGTTCGGTCGAGGAAGCCGCGCTGGATGAGGAAGGGTTCGTAGACTTCTTCGAGCGCGTCCTCTTCTTCGGCGAGCGTGGCGGCGAGGGTGTTGAGGCCTACGGGGCCTCCATCGTATTTTTCGATGATGGTCATGAGGAGGCGGCGGTCGAGCTCGTCGAATCCGTGGGCGTCGACTTCTAACATCTTGAGGGCGTATTCGGCGGTGGCCCGGTCGATGCTGCCGGTGCCGCGAACTTGGGCGTAGTCGCGGACGCGGCGCAGGAGGCGGTTGGCGATGCGCGGTGTTCCTCGGGAGCGCATGGCGATCTCGACGGCTCCGTCGCGGTCGATGGGGACGTTGAGGACTTCGGCGGAGCGCTCGACGACGAAGCGAAGATCGTCGTCGGAGTAAAACTCGAGGCGGAGGAGGATTCCAAAACGGGAGCGCAGCGGGGAGGAGAGCAGGCCGGGGCGGGTGGTGGCGGCGACGAAGGTGAAGGGCCGGATGTCCATGACGTGGGTGCGGGCGGCGGGGCCCTGGCCGATGATGATGTCGAGCTTGTAGTCCTCAAGCGCGGTGTAGAGCTTTTCTTCGAGAACGGGCTGGAGGCGGTGGATTTCGTCGAGGAAAAGGACCTGGCGCTCGCGGACGTTGGTGAGGATGGCGGTGAGGTCGCCCTGAATTTGCAGGGCGGGGCCGGAGGTCTGCTGAAAGCCTACGTCGAGCTCGTTGGCGATGATGGTGGCGAGGGTGGTTTTGCCGAGTCCGGGAGGGCCGAAGAGGAGTACGTGGTCGAGGGCTTCGCCGCGAGTGCGGGCGGCTTCGAGGGCGATGGCGAGCTGTTCCTTTGCCTTCGTTTGTCCGATGAACTCATTGAGACGGCGGGGGCGGAGCTTGAGCTCGAAGGAGTTTTCGTCGTCGGCGCGGACGGCGGAGACGAGCCGGTCGGGATTGGAGGCCGGGTTGGTTTTTGGCGAGGGCATTCAGGATGGGAATCTACTTGGGAGTCTATCAGGGCTTGTAAACGATAGCGTTCGTCGTTCAGCGATCCGCGATCCGCAGTCAGGGACGCTGATAGAGGTTGGCGGGGTGGTTCGCGGGTTGATTTTTTGGTGATTCCGGGACGGATATCTGGTAGTCTGAGTCGCCAGCCACAGTCAATTTCTGATTTTTCTGGAGGGGGTTTTCCCTTGGGGATACGTCGTGTTTGTTCGTGGGCCATGCTGCCTGGATTGCTGTTGATTGGAATGCCGATGGCCGCTTTGGGCCAGAGCTACGGCCTGGGCGGGAAAGACGCGGGGGCGGCTCCAGCGCGGGAGTGGAGCGCGGGGCGTGCGACGGGGCCTTTCGATGCCGCGCCGTGGCTGAATTCGGGATTGGGTGAGAGCCAGAGTTTCCGCAACGGGATTTCGGGGAATGAGGCCTCGGGGAGCCAGAGTTTCGGCGACAAGGCTTCGGGGAGTCAGGCGGGCGCGGAAGAGAATCAGATTACAGAGGGCTACCACTGGAAGGGTTTGCTGTGGCAGTCGTTCGGGTTTATCAGCATCGAGAATGGCTGGCGGCTTTCGACGGATGGCTATTTGCGGAATCTGCTGTGGCACGGGCCGTACTGGCGGAATTATGCGATTTCGCTACAGCACTGGGACATGACGCGGTGGTCGGACGGGGATGATTTTCTGGTGGACGACATCGGTCATCCGATGCAGGGGGCGGTGTCGGCGTATATCGAGATTCAGAATAGCCCGAGGGACCGGAGGCTGCGATTCAGCAATACGTCGCCCTACTGGAAGAGCCGGTTCAAGGCATTGTTATGGGCGGCGGCGTACAGCACGCAGCAGAAGGTTGGGCCGCTGGGCGAGGCGGCGATCGGCAACGACGGAGGCTACACGTACGGGCTGGACTGCAATGGGCAGATTCCGTGCCGGAACCCGAACGCGAAGTACACGAACAACACGGGGTGGACGGATCTTATTATGACGCCGGCGGGCGGGACGGTGTGGGTTGTCGGCGAAGACCTGCTGGACCGGTTTGTGAGCGACCGCGTGATGGCGGCGCATCCGGGCGCGGTGTTTCCAAAGATACTGCGCGGGACGCTGAACCCGTCGCGCACGATGGCCAACGCGCTGCGTGGAAAGCTGCCATGGTACCGGGATTATGAGCATCCTTATGTGGTTCCGGAAATCGCGGTGGAGAGCGCGGGGGCGGAGATGGTTCGGAGCCTGCCGCGGTATGAGATTTTCCCGCACTTTGATGGGCTTTCGATTCCGGTGAATACGGCGGAGTGCGAGGGCTGCCGGCGGTGGATGAGCGGGGGCGGGGTTGGATTTTCGGCGCGGCTGTCGCGGTGGGTGGATTTCGATTCCGACGTGGACTACCACTCGAACGCGAGCCCGCTGCCGTCGAGCCGGGCGGGCGGGAACCTGCTGATGGCGACGTTTGGATTGCGTACAGGGTTTGCGACGCCGCGCTATGCGCTGAAGTTCGCGCTGAGGCCGGGCTTTGTGAGCTACGACCATGCGTATGTGACGGTGCCTTCGGAGGAGAATCCCACGCCGGCGGTCGGGCGGGTGACGCATTTTGCGACGGCGCTGGCGATCAATGGGGACTTTGGGCTGACGCGGCATCTGGCGCTGCGGGGTGTGGTGGGGAATACCCCAGTGCGCTACCTGAGCCACGAACTGCCGCCGGGACCGGGGACGGCTCCGAACTTCAACTGGCTTTCCAAAGATTATTTTGTGACGAATGAAAATTGGACGTACCAGGTGGGGCCGGTGCTGCGGTTTTAAGGCATTTTCGGAAATAGTGCGAACTCTTTGCGGTGTGCAAGATCACCGCTCCCTGATGGTCGCGTTGACTTGAATGCGGTGGCTTCGGTCTACAGAAATTCCGAAAATGCTATAGGGTGCGGCGGGCGGTCAGCCGAAGAAGTGCAGATCCCTCCACTGCGACCTTGCGTCCCACCCCATCGCGCAAAATCGTGTGCTGGGGCCCCGGTTTTGCAATGAATTCGGTCGAGATGACAATGACGTGACAGCCTTGTTGAATTGGAAGCCAGTTTGAAATCGCGGGCGGAGGTTTGGCTCCGCCCGCTGTTGATTATGCCTTGTTGTAGACAAGCTTTGTGGAAGCAGCGGCGCCGGGGACGCGGCCGATTTCGGTCATGGTTTTGCCGTCAGCTGAGACGGTGTAGTGGCCGGTAAAGAGCAGCTTTCCGTTCATCTTTTCCGTGAGTTTGAAGCTACGCGGGCCGCTTTTGGTGGCGGCCAGCATGAGTCCGTGCGGAACGGTGGGGCCTTCGGGGGCGACTTCTTTGCCGTCGAAGTTGAGCTTGACGGTGGCCTTGATTTCGGGGATGTGCCAGATGATGCCGTTGGGGCCGTTAGCGTCAATTACGGCTGTGTTGGGGCTGTTGTTGGAGACCTTTGTGCTGCGCCACTTACCGTAGATGCCCTTGCCAGGAGCGGTGCGGGCATAGGTGGAGCTGGCGTTGATGGGGTCGCCATTGGGCTTGGTACCGGTGACGGTGTCGGTGAGGGATTTGCCGTTGTCGGTCACTTTGTAGATTTCCGTGACGGTGACTGGACCTTCGTTGGTGACGACCTTCCAGTCGTTGTTGTCAACTTTGGTCCAGTGTTCAATGTCGCCCATGGGATTGGTTGTGGCGCTGCCATCGGTTTTGGCGGAGTAGGACATATTGTCGGAGCTGATGTGGATGTCGCCGTTGGTTTCCGGAGAGAGCGTCATGGTGTCGCCGGTGAGATGGCTTTTGGCGTAATCGACTTTCCAGGTGCCGGCGAATGGGTTTTGCGCCAGAGCGGCTGAGGTGGCGCAACAGAGAGCGGCGATGAAGCCGCACTTGAGGAGTTGAGTTTTCATAGGAGGCTTCTTTCTGAGGCGAGACGGGAATAGCAGGGGGAAGAAGGGCCCGGTGAGGATTATGGCTCTAGAGGGTGGAATTGACAAGGGGGGCGAGGGAAATGCAGGTCCCTCCGCTGCGCTGCCGCCTTTGGCGTCAACTTCGGTCGGGATGACAAGCTGAGTTGTCTGGGTTATTGGGTGAGCAGCGGCAGGCCGGCGAGGCAGAGGGCGGCCTGGGCGAGGAGGAGGGCTCCGGTGATCCAGAAGAAGCCGCGGCGGTAGCGGGTTTCGAGGATGTCGGCGAAGACTCCTCCGATGAAGGCGAGCAGGAAGGGTAAGGCCCAGAGGCGGGGCTGTCCGGGGGTTCCGGTGGTGACGAGGACGAGGAGGAGGGCGGCGACGATGAGCGGCGCGGTGTTTCCAAAGTAGCGGCTGCGGCGCATGGCGGCGTAGAGGGCGAGGGCGGCGGCGGCGGCGATGGTGAGGGCGGCGTTGGGGAGCGAGGCGAAAAGGGCGCGGGCGGGCTGGAGCGAGAAGCCGAGCTTGGCGGCATCGCTGCGGAAGACGTAGCTGTAAGCGTCCGGGTGGAAGGCGTAGGAGGCGAAGAGGATGAAGAGGGCTCCGAGGATCCAGAGGATGAGCAGAGTGGGGAGGTAGGCGCGGCGGGTTTCCGCAACCCAGGCGATGAAGGCGACGGCAAAGATGAGGGCGAGGATGAAGGCGGCGACGTGGGCGGCGGCGAGGACTCCAAAGATGACGGTGAGGAGAATGACGCGGGGCCGCCACTTGTGCTTTGGGCCTTGCAGGGCGTGGGCGACTCCGATGGCGGTGTAGACGGCGGCGAAGAAGCCGAGGGCAGCCCAGATTTCGTTATTGGGAGTGGTGGCGGCGGCGATGATGGGCGGCGCAAAGCAGTAGAGGCCGAGAGCGATGTATCCGCCGGTGTTGCCGTAGAGTCGGCGTGTGACCCACCAGAGGCAAGCTCCGAGAAGGAGAGCGGCGAAGGTGAAGGGAAGGCGCAGGAGCAGGTTGACGTGGCTGATTTCGTGGCGCATTTCCCATGTGGAGGTGGTGGAGGGCTGACCGGCGAGGATGCGCTGGATGGTCAGCGGGAGTCCGGCAGCGCGATAGGCGAGGGTTCCGTCGTGGATGTTGCCGCAGGTGGTGAAGTATCCGGCGAGCGGCGAGGGACTCTCCCAGATTTCGCGGCCGCAGCGGACGTAGGAGTAGTCGGTGTCGGAGAGGGTATCGTGCTGGATGACCCAGAGGCACTGGGCGAGCAGGATGGCGAGCAGGACGGCGGCGATTTGCTGCGGGCGATTGAAGCGGAATTTGCGCAAGGTGTGGGCGCGGTGCGGTGTAGTGGAGGACGGGATAGTCTGGAGGGCCAAAGGTCAGTGTATATGGGGACTGGCCCCTTCGGCTTCGCTCAGGGCAGGTTCCGAGGCGCACGCGCTTCGCGCCTTCGTTGAACTTGCCCAGTGGCCGCTCCCGTTGGTCGCGAAATTACGGAGTGGCTGATTCGTTTCAAGCGTGGGGCAGTGTTGAGCAAACAACAAGGCCCGGTCCTGTTGGGGCCGGGCCTCGCTGTTTGGCGCGGAAGTTTATTTGCCTGCGGCGCCCTTTACGATGGAGACCGTGACGCTCGCCGTGTGGGTTTTGCCTCCGCCACTGGCGGTGACGGTAAGGGTGTAGGTTCCGGTCGAGGCTTTTCTGCTGGCCTTGATCGTCATGGTGGAAGAACCCGATCCGGTGACGGAAGAGGGGCTGAAGCTGACGCTTTCGCCGCTGCCTTGTCCGGAAGCGGAGAAGGTGACGGAGGAGTTAAAGCCGCCGGAGCCAGTGATCGTGAGGGTCGAAGCGCCGGAGGAATTTTCGGCTATGGACAGCATGGCGGGCGATGCGGAGAGCGTGAAGTTCGCGGTGCTCGACGCGGTGACGGTGAGCGATACGGCGGTGGTCTGGGTAATGCCTCCGCCGGTTCCGGTGATGGTAATGGGATAGGTTCCGGCGGTGGTGGTGGAGGCCACGGTGAAGGTCGCGCTGGAGGAGCCGGAGCCGCCGCTGATGGGATTGGTCCCGAAGGCCACGGTGACGCCGGATGGCATTCCGGAGGCGCTAAGGGTGATGGATGAGTTGAACCCGTTGGTGGGCGTCGCGGTGATGTTGGAGGCTCCGCTGCTGCCAGCGGCGACCGAGAGCGAGGCGGGCGAAGCGGACAGCGCAAAGGAAGGCTGCGGCGAGGTGGACCCGGTCAGGGCGTCGATCAGTCCGGTGTTGGGGCTGCCCCATCCGGTGACAAGATCAAAGCCGGTGACGGCGGAGTAGCTGCCGGAGGTTCCGCTGGTTATGTCGTGGAAGTCGGCGGCGTAGCCGGAGCCGATGTTCTGCTGATAGAGGGTCGGATTAAGAAAGCCGATGGTGGGCTGTCCGTTGGCCTGAAGCTGCTGATTGACGAGAGCGATGTAGGCGGCCCACATGGGCGCGGCGAAGCTGGTTCCTCCGTACTCGTTGGCGAGGCAGGAGGTCTGGTCGCCGCAGGTGTAGAAGGTGTAGTTGGCATTCGCGGAGACGTCCGGCCCGTTGCGCTTGGTGGTTGATCCCTTATTGCTGGAATTGATGACGCCGGCGAGTTGCTGCCAGGAGGGGATGGCGATGTTATCGGGCGTGATGCCGCCGCCGCTGTCCGCCCAGGCGGTTTCGGACTTCCAGGGACCAGCGGCGCTGGCGGTGATGAGATCGGTTCCGCCCACGGAAACCACATAGGCATCGTCAGCGGGCCACGCCTCGTTGCTGCTGGACCAAGTGGAGCTGTCGCCGGAAGCGGCGAAGAAGTTCTGTCCCTGCGCGGCCATTTTCTTGAAGTAAGGATCGAGGGTGTTGGGGTCAGCGGGCGTCCATCCCCACGAGCAGCCGATGGTGGTGGGCAGCGGGTTGTGGGTGGTCATGGCGGCAATCATCGCAGTATCGGAGGAGCCGACGTACATGGTCAGGCTGGCGAGGCCGGGGGCCATGCCGATGGCCTGAGTCATATCGAGGGTCTGCTCGATGTCGTCGCATCCGCGGCGCCGACTATAGGTGCAAGCGGTACTGGTTCCGTCGGTCGAAAGCAGGGTGATGGGCACGTTGTTGGTCTGGTGGACGTTCGCGAAATAAGTGTTGAGGTCGGCGAGGTCAGTTCCGTAGTACTCAAGCAGGCCGAGGTTCTGGCCGGCTCCGGTGAGCGATCCGTTGCCGTAGTAGGCGGCGCGCATATCGCTGCCGAGGAAGGATGCCGAAGGGCCCGAGCCGGTAGTGGCGTAGGGCACAACCTGATTCGCGCTGAGGCCGTGGGCCGCCGCGTAGTCGCTCTTTTTCACGTGCAGGGGATGCGGGATGGAGAAATTGTCCATTCCGGAGATGTGCCAGAGTTGGAAGCTGAGGCTGGTGGTTGGCTCGCGGTCGGGCGAGTAGAAGTCGCGGTTCTGCGAGGGGTGCTTGTACATCCGCATGGTGACGTGGAAGGCGTGCTCGACAGAAGATACCGGGCCACGGATGACGATGTTCATGCCGTCGCGGCTACCTCCGATGACCTGGAAGCCGTTCGCCTTGACGTAGCTGACGGCGGCGGCGTAGTCAGTCTGGCTGGGGCCGAAGCGGGTGGTGAATTGCGCGGGAGTCAGGTACTGGTGGAAGGAGGGGCTGTTGGGGTCGTACAACTCACTGAGGAATTCGTCGAGGCCGGATGAATTGCCGAGGGGCAGGATGACATTGAGGGTCATGAGTTGGCTCTCGGGCATGTGCCCGACGACCTGCGCCTTACTGTTGCGCACCACGTCGCGAACGTGACGGGTTGCGACGTACTGCGCGTAAGAGTCCATGGTTCCAAAAGGCGCAATCGTCATGATTGCGAGCAGAAGCAGTGCGAATCTCCTCATGGTGGTTGTCTCCGTTGCGCCGGCGGGGACGTGGGCGCATGTCTAGATGCCGGACAATTGTGGCAGTGGCGGAGGTGGGTGTCAATTGTTTCTTTGGGTATTCTGGGGGATGTTCGGCATGGAGGCGGTGGCTGGTTTCCCGAGATTGGATTGGCTCTCATTCCTTATGGGATTCGGGAGTTGGGGCAAGCCTCTGAATTCATTGAGTTAAGGAGGGTTGATTTAGAGTAAGTAATTCAGTATCATAGATTTAGGTCAATCAGGAGCTATTCCTAGCAACCTTGGAAGTCTGTACGCAGAGTGAGCATCCCAACCGCTGGTCCTTCGATTCCGTTTGGCGCAAAATGCGCCAAGCTCCGCTCAGGATGACATTGCAATTTGTACAGAGGCTTTCGAAAAGCTAATTAGCTTTTGCGCTGGAAGTTTGGGCGCGGATGGCCAACCTTTATATGGCAGACGAACAGAATCCTCAGCTTCCTCTTGGTAATGGCAACAGCGGCGATGGGGCCGGCAATTCGGGGTCGGGTTCCGGGCCGGGCGCGGCGAACCTGATTCCGATCAACATTGAAGACGAGATGCGGCGGTCGTATCTCGACTATTCGATGTCGGTGATTATTGGGCGCGCGCTGCCTGATGTGCGCGACGGGTTTAAGCCGGTGCATCGGCGAATTCTTTACTCGATGCACGAGATGGGGTTGCAGCACAACAAGAAATACACGAAGTGCGCCAAGGTGGTGGGAACGGCGATGGGCGTGTACCATCCGCACGGTGATTCGGCGATCTATGACACGATGGTGCGGCTGGCGCAGCCGTTCAGTTTGCGCTATCCGATGATCGACGGGCAGGGGAATTTCGGGTCAGTGGACGGCGATCCTCCGGCTGCGATGCGGTACACGGAATGCCGGATGACGAAGATTGCCGAGGAGATGCTGAACGATATCGAAATGGAGACGGTGGACTTTGTGCCGAACTATGACGAGTCGACGCTGGAGCCCACAGTGCTGCCGACGCGGATTCCGAACCTGATTGTGAATGGGTCGAACGGGATCGCGGTGGGCATGGCTACGAATATTCCTCCGCATAATTTGACCGAGGTGATTAACGCCGCGATTGAGATGGTGAATAATCCTCAGGCGGGTCTGGCCGAAGTGCTGAAGCACGTGAAGGGGCCGGATTTTCCGACGGGCGGGTTTCTTTATGGGCGCGGCGGGATTGAGAACGCCTACAAGACGGGGCGCGGGCGGTTCCTGATACGGGCGAGGTGCGCGACCGAGAGCATGACGCAGGGTCGGCAGTCGATTATTGTCAGCGAGATTCCCTACCAGGTGAACAAGAATACGCTGATCAAGCGCATCGCCGAGCTGGTGAACAACAAGGTGATCGACGAGATCAGCGATGTGCGCGACGAGAGCGACCGCGATGGAATGCGGATTGTGATTGAGCTGAAGCGCGGGGCCGAGGCGCAGATCGTGCTGAACCAGCTCTACAAGCACACGCAGATGCAGGAAAGCTTTTCCATGATCTTCCTGGCCGTGGTCAACGGCCAGCCGAAGGAGCTGCCGCTTCCGGTGGCGATCCGGCACTTTATCGACCATCGCGTGGATGTGGTGCGGCGACGGACGGCGTTCCTGCTGCGGAAGGCGCGGGAGCGGGAACATATTCTGCTGGGCTACCAGATTGCGCTGGACCA
>JBAUHD010000441.1:0-1645 GCA_049680085.1 Acidobacteriaceae bacterium | reverse complement strand
CAGGAGGCGGACCATGGCTACGGCTGTCGCACTTCAACCCCAATCGCTCGGCACGCGGTATTACGCCCGCGTCCTGGCCCAGGAGACGCGCTACGAATTCCTGAAGATGATGCGCGCGAAGGTGTTTTCGTTTTCGGTCATCGGATTCCCGGTGATGTTCTACATGATCTTCGGCCTGACCAACCATCATGTGGAATACGCGCGCTACCTGCTGGCCAGCTACAGTTGCTTCGGAATGTTCGGCGCCGCGCTCTTCGGCCTGGGCGCGGGCGTGTCGATGGAGCGCGCGCAGGGCTGGCTGGAACTGAAGCAGGCCTCGCCCATGCCCCGCTTCGCGTATCTCTTCGCAAAGACCGCAACCTGCGCGGCCATTGCCATGATCACGGTGGCCATTCTGCTTGCGCTGGGCCTCACAATGGGCGGCGTGACCATGACCATGCTGGAAGTCGTGAAGCTCGCGGCCATTACGCTGGCCGGCGCAATTCCTTTCGCCGCCATGGGGCTGCTGATCTCCTTCGTGCTGCCGCCCAATGCAGGTCCCGGCATGATCAACATCATCTACCTGCCCATGTCGTTCGCCTCCGGCATGTGGATGCCGATTGATTCGCTGCCGCACTGGATCCAGAAACTTGCTCTGACGCTGCCGACGTACCACTATGTGCAACTTGCGCTGAACATCTTTGGCTACGCGCAGCCGGGAACGGCCATGGCCCCCCACTGGGAGGCTTTGATAGGCTTTAGCTGTCTGCTGGTGGGCGCGGCATGGCTGGTGATTACACGCAGCGAGGCAAAGGCTTGAGCATTCAGGACAAAATCACGGAAGCCCGGTGCGCGATGACGGCAAGAACGACGGCTGATTATGGAAAGCGGATGAGATGGGGCCGAACCCAGTCTCATCGCGGCAAACGCAGCCGCGCCGACTACTGGGACTTCATCTGGATCGTCTACTCCATCTTCTTCTTTATCGAGCCCATTAACCGCCACAGCCGCCGCTACTGGCTGGAATTCGCCTGCTTTTACGCCATCTTTCTCGCGCTGTATTCAGGCATAGTGCTGGCGCGGCGCCGCTGGCAAAGTTATGTCTGCCTTGTTTCGCTCGCCGTTCTCGGCATCGCGTATTATCCCCAAAACAACGGCGCGTTTGGATGTTCCATCTTCGCCGCCGCCTTTCTTCCCTTCGTTACGGAGTCGCTGGTCATTTGTCTGAGCGGCGTCGCACTTCTGGCCGCCTCTATCGTCATCGAGGGAATTCTGCTGCATGCCTCGCCGTGGTCGTGGGGCATGGGAGTCCTGTTTACCGTCATCGTAGGCGGCACCAATCTCTTCATGGCGCAAAAGGTGCGGGCCAACTCCAAGCTCGAACTCGCGCATGAGGAGATCGAGCAACTCGCCAAGGTCGCCGAACGCGAGCGCATCGCCCGCGACCTGCACGACGTTCTCGGACACACCCTCTCCGTCATCGTGCTGAAGTCGGAACTCGCCGGGCGGCTGATTGACGCCAATCCTGAACGCGCCTCAGCGGAAATGGCCGACGTGGAGAGTATCGCCCGCAAGGCCCTCAGCGAGGTGCGCGAGGCCATCACCGGCTATCGCTGCGAAGGACTCGCAGCGGAGGTCAAGCGCGCCCGCGGCACTCTGGACACGG
>JBAUHD010000440.1:0-8649 GCA_049680085.1 Acidobacteriaceae bacterium | reverse complement strand
GCCATAATGGCGAACGGAAAATTCCAAGGAGAGATCACCGCGCCTGCGCCCAGCGGGATGTAGAGCAACTCGTCGCGTTCACCCGGAAGCTGAATCGGAGGGGCCGAGCGTGCCAACCGCAGAGCCTCGCGCGCGTAAAACTCCAGAAAGTCGATGGTCTCGCCCACATCGGCGTCGGCCTCGGCCCAGTTCTTGGCGGTCTCATAGACCAGCCAGGCGCAAAATTCCAGCTTGCGCTGGCGGATCAGCTCCGCCGCGTTCAGCAGGAGCGAGGCGCGATCTTCGGCGCTGGCTGTCCTCCAAGTCTCGAAGGCGCGCAGCGCGGCCTGGACCGCCTGGTCCGCGTGCTCCGCTCCGGCCTTCTGATGCACACCCACCACCTGCTCGGGTCGTGCGGGATTGCGGGAGACGATCTTCCCCTCGGTCCGCAGCCGCTCGCCACCGATCACCAGCTCGTACTCATGACCCAGCCTCTCACCCACGCGCCGGAGCGCGTCGCGCATGGCGTGGGCATTTTCATGCCGGCTGAAATCGGTGAAAGGCTCGTTGCGGAACTCGCCGTGCGGCGCGCGCGGAAGGATGACAGTGGAAAATTCGGTGGTTGCCATAACCCTTCAGTTTAGTCCCGTTCCGCAAAAGGCAACAGCGTTGCCGAAGGGAGGGAGCGCCTCTCAGCGTGAACGGTTGTCGCGCCTCACAGGCGCGAAAGGGAGGGTCCGCCACAAACCCGACGAAAAACGCATTCGTTTTTGTATACAATAGCTGAAATTTCGTTTGGGTCATTTCGCGGGAGTTGGAAGCGGGCAGTGAGAGAGCATCAGGAAAAGACGCAAGCTGGCGAGGCCGGCTTTCAACCGGGGCTGGGCCTGTTCGACTCGGTGATGATCGTCGTTGGCATCATGATCGGGTCGGGCATCTTTATTGTGTCCGCCGAAATGTCGCGGCAGATCGGCAGCGCGGGCTGGCTGATGGTTGCCTGGGTCATTACCGGCGTGCTGACCATTTGCGGCGCGCTCACCTATGGCGAGCTGGCGGCCATGATGCCGCGCGCCGGCGGCATGTACGTCTACCTGCGCGAGGCCTTTTCTCCGCTGTGGGGCTTTCTCTACGGCTGGACGCTGTGGACCGTGATCCAGACCGGCACCATCGCCGCCGTCGCCATCGCCTTCGCGCGCTTCACGGGCGTGCTGCTTCCCTCAATTTCCGAAAGCAAGTACCTGATCGCACCGGTGCATATTTCGAGCCACTACGCCTTTTCGCTTTCGACGGCGCAGGCGCTGGCGATTGGGGTCATCGTATTGCTGACGTTGACCAACTGCCGGGGCATCGAGTACGGCAAGGTCGTCCAGAACACCTTCACCATTGCGAAAATCGGAGCGCTGCTGGCGCTCATCATCCTCGGCCTCACGCTGGGCGCCAATTCCGCGGCGGTCCAGGCCAATTTCCACCATGCCTGGGCCACGCATCCCGGAACTTCGTTGGCGTCGGGTCTCACGGCGATGACCGCCGCTGGACTGTTTGTGGCCATCTGCATTTCGCAGACCGGCTCTCTGTTTTCCGCCGATTCCTGGCACAACATCACCTTTGTCGCCCCCGAGGTCAAGCACCCCCACCGCACCCTGCCGCTCTCCCTGCTCATCGGCACCGGGCTGGTCATTTTTCTCTACCTGCTGGCCAACCTCGCCTATCTGGTCACGCTGCCGCTGCCCGCCATGCAGCACGTCCCGGACGACCGCCTCGCCACCGCCGTGCTGCGCGTCATCTTTCCCCGTTTTGGGGCCGGACTGATGGCCGCCGCCATCATGGTTTCAACCTTCGGCTGCGTCAACGCACTCACGCTCGCGGGCGCGCGGGCTTCCTACGCCATGGCCGAGCACCGGCTATTTTTCGGCATTGCCAAACGGCTGAATCGGGCCAGGGTTCCGGCCTGGGCGCTGTTGTTGCAGGGAGGATGGGCGTTGCTGCTGGTGCTTCCGCGCACCTATAACCCGGCGACCGGGCAATACGGAAACCTGTACAGCAATCTGCTGGATTACGTGATCTCCGCCGAGCTGATTTTTTACATTCTCACCATCGCGGGAGTTTTCCGGCTGCGCAAGACGCGGCCCCATGCCGAGCGGCCATACCGCACGTGGGGATACCCGGTGGTTCCGGCGGTTTATATCGTCGGCGCGACCATCATTCTGGTGGTGCTGTTCATGTACCGCCCGACGACGACCTGGCCAGGGCTGGGCATTGTCCTGCTCGGCGTGCCGGTCTACTTCCTCATTCGCCCGCGTGAGGGCGGCGGCGGAGCGGCGGAGGAAGCCCCTTCCATCGCAGAAGCGAAGCAATAGAGGCGGCTATTTTTCAATCGGGCCAGTGCTCATGTGTCCGTTCACCATGCGCTGGATGCTCAGCGGATTGGCGTCGTGCAGCTCCTCCGGAAGCGCGGATTCAGGCAGCCCCTGATAGCAGACGGGCCGCGCGAAGCGCAGGATGGCCTGGCTGCCGACGGAGGTAAACCGGCTGTCTGAGGTCGATGGGTACGGGCCACCATGCACCATGGCGTGCGCGACTTCGACGCCTGTAGGAAAGCCGCTGAAGATGATGCGGCCCGCTTTGCGCTCGAGTATCTGGATGAGGTCGCGATACTCCACCAGGTCTTCGGCGGAGCCAATCACGGTGGCCGTCAGGTGCCCGTCGAGGGCTTCGGCGGCTTCAAGAATTGCCGCGCGCTGCTCGTAACGGATTACCAGCGAGGCGGGGCCGAAAAGTTCGTGGCTCAATTCGGGGCTTTTCAGAAAGTCGTCGATGCGCGTTTCAAGCAGCGTGGCGGAAGCGGCGCACGCTCCTGAGGACGCAGCGGCGGCGCGGCTTTCAATGTCGCTGCGGCTGCTCCGAGTCTGGACGGATTTCTGGTACGAGGCTGCGATGCCCGGCGTGAGCAGCGTGAATGCGCCGCTGGCGGCGGTCAGGGCGCGCAGTTCGGAGAGGAAGCCTTCCGACTCCGGCTGTTCGGGCAGGAAGACGAGGCCGGGCTTGGTGCACATCTGCCCCGCGCTGGCCGTGAAGGAGTTGAACAGTCCGCCGGCGAGTTGCTTTCCGCGCTCGCGAAGAGCGGACGGCAGCACGAAGACCGGGTTGGTGCTGCTCATTTCAGCAAAGCATGGAATGGGCCGGGGCCTTTGCGCGGCGAGGTCCATGAGGGCACGGCCGGCGGCGAGCGAGCCGGTGAAGCCGACGGCGCAGATCGCCGGATGCTGCACGAGCGCCTTGCCGACTTCGATTCCGGAATCGAAGAGGAGCGAGAAGACTCCCGCGGGCAGACCGCACGCCTGCGCGCTTGCGATGATGACGCGGGCCTCGATTTCGCTGGCGCCGGGATGCGCTGGATGGGCCTTGACGACGACCGGATTACCGGCGGCGAAGGCCGAGGCGGTGTCTCCTCCGGCGACCGAGAAGGCGACGGGGAAATTGCTCGCGCCGAAGACCGCGACCGGGCCGATGGGGCGGAGCATGGAGCGAAGGTCCGGACGAGGCAGCGGCTGGCGGTCGGGCAGGGCGGTGTCGATACGGGCCGCGACCCAGGAACCCTCCTCCACTACTTCCGCAAACATCCGGAACTGATTGACGGCGCGCTTGATCTCGCCTTGCACCCGCGGCTGCGGCAGCGCGGTTTCCAACTGGGCGCGGGCAGCAAGCTCGGGGCTGGCGGCGTCCAGGCCATCGGCAATCGAGCGCAGAAAGCGGGCGCGCTCGCGTCCCGGCAACTGGCTATAGGTCGCGAACGCCTGCTGCGCGGCCTGGGCTGCGGCGTTCACGTCCGCAGGGGAAGAAGACCGGAACTGAGGTTCGATGGATTCCCCGGTTTGCGGATTGACGGCGCGAAATTGTGCGCCGTCCGCCGTTCCGGATTTGCCTGCGATCAGCGAAACGCCTTTGAGTTCCATGGTCTGCTCCTCTTTAATTGGATTCGGGTTCGCGGATGGGGGAGACGATCTCACCACCAATTGCGCGGAGAGCACAGAGGCTTGCCAACGTGCTCTCCGGAGTCAATTGTACTGACTTACAGCGCGGTTTCAGGCTTTCGGAAAGGGCGTGCTCCGCACCGAAGTCCGGTGCGCGAGGGCCTCGGCCAGCACGCGGCGGGTTTCCTCAAGCTCCGCCCCGGTGGTTTCCAGCCGCGGCGCGCGGACGCGGGCGCTGCCCGCTCCCACCTCTTCCTGAACGCGATGGATGAGTTGCACCAATTGCGGGACGGTATCCATGCGCAGCAGCGGCAGGAACCAGCGATAGAGGTCGAAGGCTTCCTCCTTTTTACCGGCGGTGGCGTAGTTGAAGAGCGCGACGGACTCGGCGGGAAAGGCGTTGACGAGTCCGGCGACCCAGCCCGCGGCTCCAGCGGCGATGCTCTCGACGATCACATCATCGACGCCGACGAATACCTTGACGCGGTCGCCAAGCAGCGCGCGGATAGCGGTTACGCGGCGCACATCGCTGCTGGACTCCTTCACGGCCACGAGATTCTTGTGCTCGGCGGCAAGCTCGGCGATCTGCGCGGGGACGAAATCCGTGCCGTAGGAAATGGGATTGTTGTACAACATGCAGGGCAGCGGCGTGGCGCGGAATACGGCTACGACGTGGGCCTTCATCTCGCGCCAGCCGCTGGAGTAAACATAAGGAGGCAGCACCATGAGGCCGGAGCAGCCCGCCTGCTCGGCGCTCTTCGCCAGCGCGACAGCTTCATCGGTAGAGAGCGCGGAGATGGCCGCGACCACGGGCACGCGCTTGCCGATAGTGTCCGCCATGTTGCGGAGAATCGCCTCCTTCTCCTGGAAGGTGAGGGTTGCGCCCTGGCCCAACGAGCCGAGCGAGATGATGCCGGTGCAGCCGTTGTCGAGCAGCCAGTTGGCGTGCCGCCGCATGAAGGCGGCATCGACCTTGTAGTGCTCGTCCAAAGCGGTTGTCATTGCCGGCATAACGCCTTGCCAATTCATAGTGTGTCCTTTCGGTGCTGGTTCGAGATGTTGTTGGAAGCCAATTCGGCGGCAGGCGCGGAGACCGTCACCGCAAGACTGGAAAGAGAAGCCGGCAGGATGGGCGGGCGCACGGAATCGGCGGCCCATCCGAAAAGAAATGCCGAGGCCGGGCCGCAGACCCGTCCCTGGCATGGCCCCATGCCGCAGCGGGTGTGCAGCTTGGCGTCGCGCGCGGAGCCGTATGGGCTGAGCGCGCGGAAGGGCACGTCCTCGCAGCGGCAGATGAGCGTTTCGGCGGAAGGAAGCGAGCGGAGGCGCGGGTCGAGCGCGAAGGCTTCCTGAAGCGCGCGGACAAAGGGCTGCGAGCGCTCGCGCCTTTGGACCAGGGTGCCCGCAGTGTCAACGCGGCCCGTCGCGGCGAGGCCGGCGATCTGTCCTTCGAGGATGGCCAGTTCCACGCCGCCAATGCTGGTCGGTTCTCCGGCGCAAAGAACGCCGGGGATGGAGGTCTGCTGCCACTTGTCGGTTGCGACGAAGCCGTTTTGCGCGCGGCAGCCGAGCAGCAGCGGCAGTTCCAGGTTGGGAACTAAATGGTATCCGCAGGCCAGATAGTCGCAGGCTATGTCCCATTGCTGGTCGCCGCGCTGGAGCGTAACGGATTCAAGCTTCGTCTGCCCGTTGGCGGCGATGGGCCAGCAGCCGGTGTGAAAGCGCGCGCCGCGCGAGGCCCATCGATAGCCGATGCCCTGCGCGACTTTGCCGGGCTGGGCCAGCAGCCGCACGGCGAATGCGGCGAGGCGGGTGAGCGGAGCCTGTTCGCAGATGGCCAGGATGTTTGCGCCGCGATGCGCCAGATGCGCCGCGACGGCCAGCAGCAGCGGGCCAGTCCCGGCCACGACGACGCTTTTGCCATGGATGGGCAGCCCGCCGCGAACCATCGCGTCGAGTCCGCCCGCGCCCATCACATTGGGCAGCGTCCATCCGGGAAAAGGCAGAAAGCGCTCGCGCGCACCGGTGGCGAGAATGAGTTTGTGGTAGCGCAGCTCGGCGGCTTCAGGCTCCGCGGAAGCGGTACGCTCGGCCAGAAGAACGCCGGAGTCGGGATGCCCAAAGACTTGCCATCCATGCAGACGCACGACCGAGGACGCTTCGAGCCTGGCGAGCCAATTGCGCGCGGACGTGGGCAGCGCGGCTCCTTTGCGCCAGATTTGCCCGCCGGGGGCCGGGTTCTCGTCGAGCAGACCGACGCGCGCGCCGGATTCAGCCGCGCGTACGGCGGCGGCGATGCCGGCCGGTCCCGCGCCAATCACCAGTATGTCGAAGCGCTGCTTCATGGCGTGGATACATCCATTCCCGACTCGCAGAGAACCTGGCAACTGCGCCGATGAGCGAATCCGTTGATGGTGGCGCGGCACTCGAAGCAGATGCCCATGCCGCAGAGCGGGGCTCGCGGCTCGCCGATGACGGAAACTCGCGCGGTCGAGCCGGAGATCAGGATGGCGGCGGCGACTGTGGTTCCGGGTAGCACCGAGACCGGCTCGCCATTCACCCTGAGCGAGATGGCTGGCTCAGGCATGGGCCGGGCTCCTGACGAACCGTTCGGGCAGGAAGGGTTCAATGGGAATCTTTGTCGGATTGCCGGTGAGGTGGTCGGCCAGCAATTGCGCGGTCCCCAGGGATGTCGTAATGCCCAGCCCCTCATGTCCGGCGGCGAGAAAGAGCGTGGGGTCTTCCCGCCAGGGACCGATCATGGGCAGCTTGTCCGGAGTGGCGGCGCGGGAGCCGGTCCAGACGCGAATGGCGGAGAGCGTGCCAATCTCCGGCATGAAGGCGCGCGCCCTCTCGATCATGGCCGCGACCATCGAATGGTCCACCGTATTGTCTTCCGCGCCGTACTGGCGCGAGGAGCCGAGCAGCACCTGCCCGGTTTTGCGCGGCTGAATGTTGAAGGCGACGGAGTCCGTCGCGATGGAGTGCGCGCTCTTCAGGTAGCCAAGCTCGACCAGTTGGTGATGGATGAAGCCCGGATAGCGGTCGCTGATGACCAGATGGCCCTTGCGCTTGCGAATGGGCAGTTCCGGCAGCAGAGCCGTTGCCTCCGCCCCGAGCGCGTTGAGAATGCGCGGGGCGCGCAGCGTGGTTCCATCGTTCAGAATCGCCTTGCCCGCCGCTGCCGAGACAACTTTGCGCGACGAGTACAGGCGCGCCCCCAGCCGAATCGCCTCGTCCAACAGATACTGGGCGGCGCAGGGCGGATAAAGAACCCCATCGGAGGGAACCAGCAGGGCTCCGGCGAGGCCTGGCCTCAGGTGAGGTTCGGCTTCGGCGAGCGCGCGACTGTCGAGGACCTCGGAGCCAACCCCGACGGAGGCGTAGAGGGCTCGCTTGCGATGCACCTCCTCCATCTCCTCGTCGTCGCTCGCAACCCAGAGAGTGCCGCAGCTCTCGTATTCGACGCCCGCAGGCAAGCGGCTGGAAAGCTCGCGCCACAGTCCCTGTGAATAGCTGGTCAGTGCGAGTTGCGCGGGCGAGTCGTCCATGACGACGATGTGGCCCATGCCGGCGGCGGTGGCCCCGCCGCCAATCTCGCCGGGTTCCACAATGGCCGTACGCAGCCCGCGCAGGGCACATTCCCGCGCGCAGGCCGCGCCGACAATGCCGGCTCCCGCAACGACCACATCCCAGTCCTCACTCATTTGCGGATCCCCGAGCCAAAGGGGTCGCCGGGACTTAGAATCAGCCTAGCTTCGGCGGTCACGTAAGCCGAACCCGTCACGCTCGGCAAAATCTTTCCATTGAGCCGCTGATACGAGCCCTCGAAGACGGTGCCAAGGATGCCCTCCTGCCGCCACTTCTGGCCCGGCGCGAGTGTGCCGTCGTCGGCCAGGCAGGCCAGCCTGGCGCTTGTTCCGGTGCCGCAGGGCGACCGGTCATACGCCTTGCCGGGGCAGAGGATGAAGTTGCGGCTATCCACGCCGGCTTGCGGAGAGGCGGACGACAACTCGATATGGTCGATTTCCTCTCCATCCGCTCCGGTAATGCGGCCCGCATGGAGCGCCTTGCGGATGGCCCAGCCATAGTCGGTAAGCGCGTCAATGTTCTCAATGGCGAGACCGACGGGCGGGTTCTCGACCAGGAAGAACCAGTTCCCTCCCCAGGCGATGTCTCCGGTCGCGATTCCGAAGCCCGGCACGGGGATTGAAACGGCTTTCTTATAGCGGTAGCTGGGCACGTTTTCCACCGTTACCTGGCCGTCCTCACGGAGGGTTGCGCTGACCGTGCCCACGGGAGTTTCGATGCGGTGCTGGCCGCGCCCGATTCGGCCCAGGTGGGCGAGTGTGGCGATAACGCCCATGGCGCCGTGACCGCACATGCCGAGATAGCCAACATTGTTGAAGAAGATCACTCCGGAATCGCAGGCTGGGTCATGGGGCTTGCAGAGCAGCGCGCCCACCAGCACGTCGGAGCCGCGGGGCTCGTTGACCACTGCCGAGCGGAAGGAATCGTGCTCCGAGGCAAACCGCCGCAGCCGGTCGGGCAAAGGTCCATCGCCCAACTCGGGGCCTCCGTCCAGAACGACCCGTGTCGGCTCTCCGGCGGTGTGGGAGTCCACGACCTGGATGGCGGAAGAAAACACAAAATTATTTACCATAATTGTCTACAATAATGAATACTAAATTTAGCACAT
>JBAUHD010000439.1:0-4060 GCA_049680085.1 Acidobacteriaceae bacterium | reverse complement strand
GAAAAGATTCATGCGCCGATAGCGCCGGGGCTGCGAGGGAATGGAATCCATTGATTTCGGGCAATTTGGGCCATTCCATTGAGCTGGACAGCTTGCGTCCGCGCGCACGGCATCTAAACTGGGACACTATGGTTCATTATTTTCTTCAGCACTGGCATGACCTTCTTATCGCAGCCGCCTTTCTCGCGGGAGCCATCCTTGTCGCGCTCATTGCGCACGTGATTGTGTTCTGGGCCTTGCGCCGAATTGCCCGGCGCAAAACCGCGCTGCTCGGTCAATCGCTGGTCAAGCATTCGCCGGGGCCTACGCGCTGGATTTTTCCGCTGATCGCGGTGCTGGTCATCCTTCCCGGGCTTCCGTTTACGCCCAAGGTGATGGATGCGCTGCAGCACATCGTTGGACTGGGCCTGATCGCCGCCGCAGCCTGGCTGGTCATCCTCTGCATCGAAATTTTCTCCGATATGATCACGGGGCGATATCGCATTGATGTCAAAGACAACTTGACCGCGCGCCGCATCCAGACGCAATTCACAATGCTGCGCCGCATTGTGGTGGTGCTGGTCATCATTGTCACGCTGGCCATCATGCTGATGACCTTTCCAGCCATCAAGCACATTGGAGACAGCGTGCTCGCTTCGGCCGGACTGGCCAGCTTAATCGTCGGCCTATCCATGAAGGGGACTTTGTCCAATCTGGTCGCGGGCGTGCAAATCGCCTTCACGCAGCCCTTTCGCATTGAGGATGCGGTGATCGTCGAAGGCGAGTGGGGCTGGATCGAGGAGATCGGGACCATGTACGTGATCGTCCGCCTTTGGGACTGGCGGCGCATGGTTCTGCCGCTCTCCTATTTTCTCGACCACCCCTTCCAGAACTGGACCTACAAGAGCGCTGATCTGCTCGCGCACTGCTACCTCTATACCGACTACAGTGTGCCGGTGCAGGTTTTGCGCGATGAGTTGGGGCGGATTCTGAAAAGCACGCCGCTGTGGGCGGGCCAGGTTTGCGTGCTCCAGGTTTCGCAGCTACAGAATTTCACCGTGCAGATTCGCGCGTTGATGGACGCCCGCACAGCCGGAGACGCGTGGGACATCCGGTGCATTGTCCGGGAGCAGATGATTGATTTTCTGACGAAGAATTACCCCGGCAGCCTGCCACGGTATCGGGGCGAGTTCCAGACGGAGCGAAAGAGCGGGCAATCGCTGGAACCCCCGCTAATAGAGCCTTTTGATCCGAACGCTCCGGAGGCCAGTCATACGGGGGGCACCGACCGCGACGGGCAGCATATTCCCACGCCGGCAGAGCCCAAAGAGCCTGTCCGGCGCTGACCGGGGAAAGACGCCTGAACAGCTTGCTGAAAAGTCGATCGGGAAGGAAACCATCCCTCAGCGGCTAAAGCCGCGTTGATTTCAGGTCACTCACGGACGGGCTGAAGCCCGTCCCCTTCAAAAGCTGATTCAAGCCTGAGTATTTCAGCAAGCTGTGAAGAAATGCCCTGATACGAAACTGAGTTTTTCGCAGCCTGTTGAGTCCGGAGCCCTGAGGGTCCTGGCTCCGGACTGTCCATTTCCGGACACCCAATTCCGAAACTGGACACTCATCGCCAACATCCCCGCTCCTACGCCCGCGCTTAACTCACATCGATTGTGTCGTATAGATTTACCAGGCCATTTGGTACGACTCGTGCAACAATTTGCTGCGTATTGCCGTATTGATTGCTTATGGATATTGTCAGGCCCGACCTAAAGAAGAAGAGGCTCCGCCGAAACGCCCTGTGGATCGCCATTGCGGTCATCGTTGTGGCCGGCGTGGCCATCGGGATCTCCCGCCTCAAGCCCGCCATTCCGAGTGTGGACGCCAGCACCATTTATCCCGACACGGTGAAGCGCGGCGATCTGGTTCGCCAGGTGCGGGGTCTGGGCACGCTGGTTCCGCGTGAGGATTCGATTCAGCTTATCCCGGCGCAGACCGATGCCACGGTGGTGCGCATCCGCGTGCTGCCTGGAGCGAAGGTGACGCCGGACACCATTTTGGCGGACCTGGCTGATCCCGAGTTGCAGCAAAAGCTGCTTGACGCGCAGTTGCAACTGAAGCAGGCGCAGGCCGATTACAAGAGCATGCAGGCGACGCTGGAAAGCACTTTGATGGACAAGAAGACGGCGGCGGCGGCGGTAAGCGCGGATTACACCCAGGACCAGCTCCAGGCGCAGACGGACAAGCAGCTTTACCAGCTTGGAGTCATCTCCGGTCTGGCCTACAACAAGTCGAAGGGGACCGCCGACCAACTGACGATTCAGCACAAGCTCAGCCAACAGCAGATTGATGTGAATCAGAAGGCCATCGAGGTGCAGCTTGCCTCGTCCGAGACCAAGATTGACCAGGCGCGCGCGCTGCTGAACCTGTACCAAAGGGAAAAGGACGCCCTCGAGGTCCGGGCCGGGATCAGCGGCGTGCTGACTCCGCTGGCGACGCCGCTTCAGGTGGGCCAGCATGTCACCGTGGGGACGCCGCTGGCGGAGGTGGTGCAGCCGGACAAGCTGAAGGCCGCGCTGCAGATCGCCGAGACGCAGGCGCATGATGTCCAGATAGGCCAGCAGGCGGAAATCGACACCCACAACGGCATCGTTCCCGGCCACGTCACAAGAATTGATCCGGCCGTAGTGAACGGAACGCGGACCGTTGACGTATCACTCGATGGGCCCCTGCCTTCGGGCGCGGTCCCGCAGTTGAGCGTGGACGGAACAATTGATTTACAGCGACTGCATGACGTGCTGTATGTGGGCCGTCCGGCATTCGGCAACGAGAACTCGACGATCAGCTTGTTCCGCATCGACCCGAATGGCAAGACAGCCACCCGGGTGCAGGTTCAGGTAGGTCGGGCATCCGTAACGGAGATACAAATCCTCGGCGGACTGAAGGAGGGCGATCACGTCATTCTTTCTGACATGTCGAGATACGATAACGCGGACAAGGTCCGTCTGGATTAAGCGCAAGCAACGAGGAGCGACGAGACAATGCAGACCAATGGCGAATCAAGGCAGAATTTGATCGACATCGAGGGGCTTACCAAGGTTTTCTACACCGATGAGATTGAGACCCACGCGCTTTCGGGGGTACATCTCACCATTGCGAAGGGCGAGTACGTGGCCATGTCCGGGCCGTCGGGCTGTGGGAAGTCGACGCTGCTTTCCATTGTGGGCCTGCTGGACACGCCGACGGGCGGGAAGTACCTGCTGAACGGGAACGCCGTCGAAAACCTGAATTTTGCGCAGCGCTCGCGCATCCGCAACCAGGAGATCGGTTTTATTTTCCAGAGCTTCAACCTGATCGGAGATCTGACGGTTTACGAGAACGTGGAATTGCCGCTGACGTACCGCACAGGCATGTCTTCGGTCGAAAGAAAACGCCGCGTGCAGGAGTCGCTGGAGCGCGTCTCGATGGCGCACCGCATGAAGCACTATCCGTCGCAGCTCTCCGGAGGCCAGCAGCAGAGGGTGGCCGTGGCGCGCGCGCTGGCCGGATCGCCGTCGATTCTGCTGGCAGACGAGCCGACCGGAAACCTTGATTCGCGCAACGGCGAGGCGGTCATGGAACTGCTCCAGAACCTGCACCGCGAGGGCGCAACCATTTGCATGGTGACGCACGATCCGCGCTTTGCGCGCCATGCCGAGCGGCAGGTTCATCTTTTTGATGGAAAAGTTGTGGCTGAAGGGGAAGCGCTGGAACAGGTGCTGGAAGCGAGATAGGTATTAGCTTTTAGCTACTAGCTTTCAGCTTTCAACCGCCGTCTGAACGACGAGTTTTATTTGATGTCATCCTGAGCGAAGCGAAGGACCCGCGGTTCTCTGCTCCCTGAGCCCCTACTTATGATTCAACTAAAAAATATCGAGCGGAGCTACAAGGCGGGAGCGGGACAGACATGGGTTCTGCGGCGCATTCATCTCGACATTCGCGAGGGCGAGTTTTTGACGATCATGGGGCCATCGGGGGCGGGGAAATCGTCGCTGCTCAACGTGCTCGCACTGCTGGATGACCAATGGCTGGGCGAGTACTGGTTTCATGA